>NZ_JBHRZX010000027.1:0-18924 GCF_042649785.1 Streptococcus alactolyticus
ACTTTGAAAACTTTAAAAAACGGATTTTGATTGCATTGAACATAAAGAAAGAGAGGACGAAGTTCGTCCTCTCTAGCTGTTAGCTTTTCATCTACCCACTACAGTTGACAAAGAGCCTTTTAAAACAAGCAAAAAGCCCTAAACAAAGGGCTTTTTCTTATGATGTTTAATCCTCCCTATAGGGCTCGAACCTATGACCCATGGATTAAGAGTCCACTGCTCTACCAACTGAGCTAAGGAAGGACGATAAGCTGTATTGGCACCGTGATTCACGATTTGTATTGAACCCGCAATTACACTAGCAGGTGGGCAACTCTCTCTAACTTAGCTGCTTCCGCGTGTGACGGCTTGCATACTGTTAGAAGACTACTGTTTCCCTAAATACAAATATTCAGTCGGTCAACACATTGATGTGAATTCGTATGCCACAGCATAACCTATGCTTATATAATAGCACTTTTTGAAAATTTTTCAAGAGATAACCTGCTTTTTTCTCCAGAGTGTTTAAATACCTTACCGAGAAAGCTTATCAATACGCTCTTTGTTAGCAGCCAGTGCTCGCTCGTATTTACCTGTTTGATTGGGGTCAAAATAGTTTTTTCCGAACAATTTATCGGGTAAGTACTGTTGGTTGACCCATTTTTCGGGGTAGTTATGAGGGTACTTGTAGTCTTGGGCATTTCCTAATTCTTTGCTGCTAGCGTAATGCCCGTCCCGCAAATGGCGTGGAATAGGCAAGGTGCCGTTTTGGTGCAAGTCAGCAATGGCTTGGTCAATCGCGACCATGGCAGAATTGGATTTTGGTGATAGGGCTAAATCAATCACCACATTGGCAATCAAGATGCGGGCTTCAGGAAAGCCAATTTTTTGAGCAGCTTCAAGGGCTGTAACGGTGTGTATCTGGGCATCGGGATTTGCCAATCCGATATCTTCATAAGCAATGACGGTCAACCGTCTGGCTAAGCTTGGCAAATCTCCAGCTTCAATCAGACGTGCGGCATAATGAAGGCTGGCGTTGACATCAGAGCCACGGATGGATTTTTGTAGGGCGGACAAGACATCGTAGTGCCCATCTCCGTCTTTATCCATGGTAATATAGCTGCGCTGCAAGCTATTTTCAACGGTGCCAAGACTAATGTGACGGCTATTTTGGTTGTCTGGTTTGGTTGACATGACTGCCAAATCAAGCGAGTTAAAAGCAGAACGTAGGTCACCATTTGTTGCTGTCGCAATAAAATCAATGGCGTCTTCATCCATCACCACGTCAACCTCAAAACCACGTTCCTTGTTTGTCAGTGCGATTTGAAGAGCTTGCTTGATGTCTTCTGTGGATAAGGGCTCCAATTCAAAAATCTGAACGCGTGAGCGAATGGCAGGTGTGACAGAAAAGAATGGATTTTCCGTTGTCGCTCCAATCATAATAATGTTACCATTTTCAAGCAAGGGCAAGAGAAAATCTTGCTTGGTTTTGTCAAGACGGTGGATTTCGTCAAGCAACAGCACCAAACCACCAGAAAATTTAGCTTCCTCGGCGATTTCTTGCAGGCGTTTTTTGGTATCTGTCGTGGCATTAAAAGTCCGAAAAGCGTATTTGGTTGTGCCTGCGATAGCACTAGCAATTGAGGTCTTCCCAATGCCAGGAGGACCGTAAAGAATCATCGATGATAGCCGATTGGCTTCAACCATACGGCGAATAATTTTTCCTTCCCCAACCAGATGTTTTTGCCCGATCACCTGGTCAATCGTCTTGGGGCGCATACGCAAAGCGAGATTATTTGGCATGACGAATTTCCCCCTAGTGTTGTATTTATATGTTATTTCCTTTTAAGTATGATAAAATAATTGTAACACAAAAGAAGATTGGAAGAAATTTTTAATGGCTAAATTCGGCTTTTTATCAGTATTAGAAGAAGAAATGGATAAGCACTTCACCTTTGATTACGCAATTGATTGGAACAAGAAGAATCATGTTGTCGAAGTGACTTTTATTTTAGAAGCGCAAAATCAATCAGCTGTGGAAACCATTGATGACCAAGGGGAAATCAGCAACGAAGATATTGTTTTTGAAGATTATGTGCTTTTTTACAACCAAGCCAAATCAAGGGTTGATGAAGAAGATTACTTAGTGACCCTCCCGTTTGACGCTAAAAAAGGCTTCTCTCGTGAATTCCTAGCTTATTTTGCCCAAACCCTAAACGACGTGGCAACCAAGGGCTTAGACGACTTGATGGACTTCTTGGCAGACGAGGAAAGCACCGATTTTGCTTTAGAGTGGGACGCAGAAAGTTTTGACAAAGGCAAAGCAGACCTAACAGAAACAACCTTCTTTGCTTATCCTAGGTATTAGGATGGTTGGGAGTTTCTAGTGGCAAAACGCGGTAAAAATATCAATATCTTTCTGATGGACGGAGAGGTTACAGGAAAAATAAAATGCACTCTTTCTAATTGGACAGGGGTTATTTATAAAGTACCTCGTATCAAATTAGGCGATTTGAAAATGCGTGAAGATATGAAGCAAAGTGGCATTTATTTTTTGTTTGGGCAAGATGATGAAACCCAAAAAGAAATTGCCTACATTGGTCAATCGACAACACGTAAAAATGGCGAGGGTGTTTTATTTCGTATTCAAGAACACACTCATGATAGTCATGCAGCTTATTTTAACAATGCTATTATTTTGACAACACAAAATAATTCTTTTGGGCCAACAGATATCTCTTATTTGGAAAATCGTTTCACCCAATTGGCAAAAGAAGCAGACCGTTACCTTATCAAAAATAGTAATGAACCCAATCCTGGTAACGTCACAGAAGAAAAACAGTCTGAGCTAGATGAAGTTGTGGATAACACCTTGACGATTATAGGAACCTTGGGCTATCGCTTATTTGTTCCAATGGTCAATAAAAGAGAGCCTGAGGAGCCAAGTCAGGATTCACTTTATCTTTATTTGAAAAGAAGAACTAAAAAATCTAATCAGACGATTACAGCGACCTGCGAACAAACTTCAGAAGGCTTTGTTGTTTTAAAAGGCAGTCAAATCGATCTTATCAATGCCCCGTCTTTGCCTGATAGTTTGAGGGAAAAACGTGATGAGTTACTACGCTTGGGACTTATTAAAGACGGTATATTACAGGAAGATCAACTGTTTTCAAGTCCGTCTTATGCGGCAGTTTTTGTTCTTGGAATGGCTGCCAATGGTCGAACGGAATGGAAAAATGATAAAGGGATTACCCTAAAAGAATTGGAAGAAGGAGCATAACAACCATGGACAAATGGCAAGAATTGACCGTTGAGGTCTTGAGAGAAGCTGAAGAAGCGGCTTCAAATATTTTAATTGAATTGGGGAGTCAAGGAGTCGCGATAGATGATAGCGCCGACTATCTTGGACGTGTTGGCAAGTACGGCGAAGTATTTCCAGAAGTCAAACAAGTGGATACTGTGAAAATCACGGCTTATTATCCCGAGCATGTGGATATCGATGCTGTGGAAAAAGAAGTGGCGCAACGTTTGTCGGCCTTGAGTGATTTTGGGGTGAATGCGGGCGACATTCACTATGACACGCAGGAACTAGCTGAGCAAGATTGGGCAGAAAATTGGAAAAAATACTACGAACCAACGCGTATCAGCCATGATTTGACTATTGTGCCAAGTTGGACAGATTACGAAGCCAAAACGGGTGAGAAAATCATTCGTCTTGACCCTGGGATGGCGTTTGGAACGGGGACTCACCCAACCACTAAGATGAGCCTTTTTGCATTGGAGCAAGTCCTTCGAGGGGGCGAAACGGTGCTTGATGTGGGGACAGGCTCAGGCGTGTTATCAATCGCTAGCTCATTGCTTGGCGCAAAGTCTATCTATGCTTATGACCTTGATGAAGTAGCGGTGCGCGTGGCGCAAGAAAATATCGATTTGAATGCTGGGACAGAAAATATCCACGTGGCGACAGGAAACCTTTTGCAAGGCGTAGACATTCAGGCAGACGTTATTGTGGCAAATATCCTCGCTGATATTTTGATCAATATGACAGAAGATGCCTACCGTCTTGTCAAAGATGAGGGTTACTTGATTATGTCTGGTATCATTTCTGAGAAATGGGAAATGGTACGTGAATCTGCTGAAAAAGCAGGCTTCTTCCTTGAAACCCATATGATTCAAGGCGAATGGAATGCTTGTGTTTTCAAAAAAACAGATGATATTTCAGGAGTGATAGGAGGGTAAATGCAACAGTATTTTGTAGCAGGCAAGACACAAGATGAGGTGACTATCACTGATAAAGACACGATGAAACATATGTTTCAAGTTATGCGTCTCGCTGATGGTGACGAAGTTGTCCTTGTTTTTGATGACCACATCAAACGTTTAGCCAAAGTTCTTGATAGCAGTAGCCACCGTTTCCAAATCCTTGAAACTCTTGATAGCGATGTGGAATTGCCAGTTGATGTGACCATTGCCGTAGGATTCCCAAAAGGCGATAAATTGGAATTTCTTGCCCAAAAAACCACCGAACTTGGGGCAAACCAACTTTGGGCATTTCCAGCCGACTGGTCTGTGGTCAAGTGGGATGGCAAAAAATTAGCGAAAAAAGGCGATAAATTAGCTAAAATCACGCTTGGAGCTGCCGAGCAGAGCAAACGCAATCGTGTCCCAGAAGTCACATTATTTGAGAAAAAAGCCGATTTTCTAGCGGGGTTGTCATCATTTGATAAGGTCTTTATTGCTTACGAAGAATCAGCGAAAGAAGGCGAAACAGCAGCCTTGGCGCGTGAATTGTCACGCATGACAGCAGGAGAAAAACTGCTCTTTATCTTCGGACCAGAAGGCGGCATTTCACCCGAGGAAATCGCAGCCTTTGAAGCACACGGTGGCCAAACAATTGGTTTAGGCCCACGCATCATGCGAGCAGAAACCGCCCCACTCTATGCCCTCAGCAGCATCAGCTATGCCTTGGAATTGCAAAAGAGTAATTAGTTATATATAGAAATCCCCCTAGAACAGTCTTGTTCTAGGGGGATTGTTAGTTAAATTAAGATGGATGCATTAATATTCTTTTCTAGTGTTAAGGAAAGTAAAGTGGAGTTGTTTACCAAGCAAATGCATTTGTTGGTGATTTTAGAGCTGTAATCCAAGACTTATCTAAAAATCTACAAAGTGTAACAGAAAGGCCAGACATGTCTAAACTTGTGATTAGATGACCAGTTTTTATAAAAGAAATATTGAGTCTCTCTATATCTAATAACTGGAGAATGTCATCTGCTAAAACAAGTTCTTCTAATTTGGAAGCTCCCCCTAAATTATTGATTAAAAGGATAAATTCTTGTCCTTCTGTCCACTTGAATTTCATTTTGATCTTATTAATGAATTCAACAGCGAGTACTTCAGAGGATTCAAAAGATCTCATGCGATAACCAGGTTCCCCATGAATACCAATTCCATAAGAGATATATTGGCTTGGTAAATCAAAAATAGGTTCTTCATCTTTGAGAAGTGTAGCAAATTTTGTAGCAACCCCCAATGTAGCAATAGATGTTGATAGACTGAAAGCTATTTTTTCCAATTCATCCAGACTAGCTCCATTTTTGGCGGCTTGCCCTAATATTTTATGGAGTAAAATTGTTCCTGCAACCCCACGATGACGAATTTGAAAATTACTTTTCTCAACTGAAATGTCATCGTGAGAAATGGTATACTTGACTAAAATTCCTTCTTCTCTAGCTTGGTGAATTGTCTCAGAGAATTCTTTAATATCGGCCTCAAAATTTTTTATAATGATAAAAACACCTTTGCCATTATTAAGAAAACGTATAGTTTCTAGAATGTCATGAGCGCGAGGGGGGATAAAAATAGGACCACTAATAGCAGCGGTTAACATTCCATCTCCAACGTATCCAAAATGAGATGGTTCATGACACTTCCACCGCCTGATAAAATTGGTATAGTGTTTGGATCATGTTGATTATAATAAACAGTAGGTAGTTGTTTAAGTTGTGAGAGATGAGGGTATATGCGTGTAATAGCATTGATGTTTTGTTGAACGGTTGAATGGATTGAATTAATGATATGAACCATAAAGATACTTAGTTTTCTATATTTTTTTTGATAAGTTGTATTAGTAGTAGTGCTTGTTTTTGATAATCTTGGTCAGATAAAGTTAACGACTGTTTTATAGTACCAGCTATAGCTTGACTATGGTAATTAATAAATAGTTTATATTCTGTTTCAGAATCAAATGGTTGAGAATGATATTCTTTGACAATTTTAATAACAAGCTGTTGGCAATAAGTTTGGAAATATGAAGAGAAATCATTTTGATTAACAACCTTAAATAATTGTATATAAAAGTGTTTATTAATACTGAAATAATGTAATAATTATTGTAGAAGCTGATAACCAGAAATGTATTCTAGATTGTCTGTAACCTGTTCTCTTAATTCTATTTGGAAGATCCACTCTAGTAATTCGTATTTATCTAAAAAATACCCGTGGTGCTAGTTAAATTTAAGATACGAAAAAAGCCCAAATGAGCCATTTACAGTATACCGCTAAATCTCATCTTAGAAATTTTAAAACTAGGATTTTTCGGGACGAACAGGCTGATATTTCCTTTAATTCAGCTAAACAAATGTGGTTTTATGGTTTCAAGGTGCATATGTTGGTAAGCTTATCAGGTTACGTTGTGAACGACCTCGTGACACCTGCATCAACCCATGATAGTAAAGCCTGTGAGGAATTACTAGAAGATACCAATTTTCCTATGATTTTAGCGGATTTAGGCTATATTAGCCAATCATTGAAGCAACGATTAGCACAAAAATGATACCAGCTTTGGACACCGTTACGTCAAAACATGAGCGAAGCTAAACATCATAATAATTGGAAATTAATGGCTAAACGACGAACTATTGAAACGAGATTTTCGGTACTCTGTACAGAATTTGATATTCAAAGCCCCCTTGTTCGTAGCTTATGCGGACTGGAACTGTGGTTAGAAAGTATTATTTGGGTTTATAATTTGAGATTTTTCAACTAGCACCACGGGTAAAGCAATAGAAATATGAGTGAAAGCGAGTGATTGTCATATCAGTAGTGTCAGTTATTGACTGTGTAGATGAGGTATCTCGCTAAAAAATGCCGATAGTTTATGTGCAGTGGCTTTTTTTAAAAAGATACTAAGAGTCACTTGCTTCATTAAAATAAAGAAAGGACGGGATTTGAACCCGCGTGTGAACTGTGTCCACTTGCCAGATTTCGAGTCTGGTGCCGTACCAAGCTGGGTCACCTTTCCAAAGGAAATTTCACTTGTTTTACGGCTATTGAGCAGGTGAAACAAGAAATGCGGAAGAAGGGATTTGAACCCTCACGCCTAGATTAGGCACATGCGCCTGAAGCATGCGTGTCTGCCGTTCCACCACTTCCGCGAAAAGACAAGGCCATTATACGCCTCTTCTTTTCAAAAAACAATGGCAAAATCTTTTTTGGCCAGTTTACTGAATAAAGTTCTGTTTTTTGCTATAATGAATTTATCAATTGAAAAAAGGAAAGATAGTTGCAAGGTAGAATTATCAAATCATTAGCGGGCTTTTACTATGTGGAGTCCGATGGAGTGATTTATCAGACACGTGCGCGTGGTAATTTTAGAAAAAAAGGTCAAACACCTTATGTTGGTGATTTTGTTGATTTTTCAGCAGATGAGCAGTCAGAAGGCTATATTTTAGCTATTCATGAGCGAAAAAACAGTTTGGTTCGTCCGCCAATTGTGAATATTGACCAAGCGGTGGTCATTATGTCTGCAAAAGAGCCTGATTTTAATGCCAATCTTTTAGACCGCTTTTTGGTCTTGCTAGAACACAAGGCGATTGAGCCGATCGTTTATATTTCCAAGATGGATTTGCTGGACAATGTTGAGGAGATGGCAAGCACCCAGAAGCAGTACCAAGAGATTGGGTATGCGTTTTGCACCACTTTAGACGAATTGCTACCGCTTTTGACAGATAAAGTGACCGTTTTCATGGGACAAACAGGTGTTGGAAAATCAACCTTACTCAATAAAATTGCCCCCGAACTCCAATTGGAAACAGGTGAAATCTCAGATAGCCTTGGACGTGGACGCCACACGACTCGCTCTGTCAGTTTATACACTGTCAATGGCGGTAAAATTGCGGACACCCCAGGATTTTCATCGTTAGATTACGACATTCAAACGGTCGAAGATTTAAATGAAGCTTTTCCTGAATTAAGGCGCCTGAGCCATTTCTGTAAATTCCGTTCGTGCACCCATACGCACGAGCCAGAATGCGCGGTCAAGGAAGCTCTAAAAAATGGGGAACTTTGGCAATCACGCTATGATAATTACCTCCAGTTTCTCAGTGAAATTGAAAACCGTCGTGAAACATATAAAAAAGTGATTAAAAGAAAGTAGGTTCTTAATGTCAACAAATAAAATCGCACCCTCTATTTTAGCTGCTGATTATGCTAATTTTGCATCAGAACTCAAACGCATTGAAGAAACCAGTGCAGAGTACGTTCATATTGATATTATGGACGGTCAATTTGTGCCAAATATCAGTTTTGGTGCAGATGTTGTGGCAAGTATGCGTAAACACAGTAAATTGTTTTTTGATTGCCATTTGATGGTGGTTAATCCTGAACGTTATGTAGATGCTTTTGCCCAAGCTGGTGCAGATATCATGACTATTCATGCTGAAGCAACGTTGCACATTCATGGGGCTTTACAAAAAATCAAGGCAGCTGGCATGAAAGCTGGTGTGGTCATCAACCCAGGAACACCTATTTCAGCGATTGAATCGGTTTTGAGTTTGGTTGACCAAGTGCTTATCATGACTGTCAATCCAGGTTTTGGAGGGCAAGCCTTTATTCCTGAAATGCTTGACAAGGTCGCTCAAATTGCTCGCATTCGTGATGAAAAAGGCTATGATTTTGACATCGAAGTTGACGGTGGGGTTGACAACAACACCATCAAAGCTTGCTATGAAGCAGGTGCCAATGTCTTTGTGGCAGGGTCATACCTCTTTAAAGCCAGTGACCTTGTTGCTCAAGTGGAAACCTTGCGTGTCGCTTTAGATGACTAAGATAGCAGTCTTTGCTGGTGGGCATTTGACGTCTTTTCCGAGAGATTTTGCCGTCTTTGTTGGTGTGGACCGTGGGAGTTTGGCTATTTTGCGAAATGACTTGCCTTTGGATTTGGCGGTGGGAGATTTTGATTCTGTCACGGCAGCTGAACGGCAGTTGATTCAAGAAAAGGCGAAAATGGTCATCACGGCAGTTCCTGAAAAAGATGATACAGATACAGAGCTAGCTCTAAAGGTGATTTTTGCCAAATACCCACAAGCCCAAGTCAGTCTTTTTGGAGCTTTTGGTGGGCGCATAGACCATACTTTGGCTAATTTGTTTCTGCCTAGTGACCCTGATTTAGCTCCATTTATGCATCGGATTCGTTTACAAGATGAGCAAAATGTGGTGCAATTTTACCCCGCGGGTGTTTGTCAGGTGTTTCCAGAAAAAGGAATGCCATACGTTTCTTTCATGGCTGAGGGAGATGCTCCGTTAACCATTGAAGGAGCCAAATACAATTTGGATGCCAATCATTTCTTCACCAAAAAAGTCTACGCCAGTAATGCCTTTATCGGTCAGCCCATCACCGTGACACTAGACTCAGGTTATCTTATCGTTATTCACAGTAAGGATAGGTAGATGTTAATTATTCTGTTATTATTAGGACTTCTTAATCTTGCCTTGTTGGTTTATGTGTTGACCAAAGTGGGACGTTTAAACGAAGAAGTTGCTCAAAAATTAGATGATAATGCTGATAATTTGTCAGACCAAGTGTCTTATCAGCTGGATTCGGCACAAAAAGACACTGTTTTGGCTTTGAACACTCAGCTCAATCGTCTGCAAAATGATTTGTACACGCAGTTAAATGATATTCGTGACGTCCTTCATCAAAGTTTGACGGATAGCCGTGACCGCTCGGACCGCCGTTTAGAGCTTATCAATAGCAACTTGACCCAGTCTGTCAAAGAAATGCAAGAATCCAATGAAAAACGTCTGGAAGAAATGCGTCAAACGGTTGAAGAAAAATTGGAGCAAACCTTGCAAAATCGCTTAAAAGCGTCATTTGAAACGGTTTCTAAGCAGTTGGAATCTGTCAATCAAGGTCTAGGTGAGATGAAAAATGTCGCCCAAGACGTTGGAACCTTGAACAAAGTGTTGTCAAATACCAAAACACGTGGGATTTTGGGGGAATTGCAGTTGGGACAAATCATTGAGGACATCATGACCCCAAACCAATATGAGCGCGAATTTTCAACGGTTTCAGGTTCAAAAGAACGTGTCGAATATGCGATTAAATTACCAGGGGCTGGGGACGATAGCTATGTTTACTTGCCGATTGACTCAAAATTTCCTTTGGAAGATTATTACCGCCTAGAAGATGCTTACGAAAGCGGGGATAAAGAACAAATTGAGCAGCACCGCAAATCCTTGTTAAATAGCATCAAGCGTTTCGCCAAGGATATCAATAACAAATACCTTAACCCGCCTGAAACCACTAATTTCGGCATTATGTTTTTACCAACAGAGGGCTTGTATTCAGAAGTGGTGCGCAATGCCGCTTTTTTTGACAGCCTAAGACGAGATGAAAATATCGTTGTGGCTGGTCCGACAACCTTGTCAGCTTTGCTAAATTCATTGTCAGTTGGTTTCAAGACACTTAATATTCAAAAAAATGCCGATGATATTAGCAAGATTTTAGGCAATGTCAAGGTAGAGTTTGGTAAATTTGGTCAAATGTTGGCGAAAGCTCAAAAACAAATCAATACCGCTAATCATACGTTGGACAGCCTGATTTCCACACGAACCAATGCCATTATACGTGCTTTAAATACCGTTGAAACCTATCAAGACCAAGCAACCGCACGTTTGCTGGACCTCCCACCATTAGAAGACGAGGAAAATCATGAAAATTAATCAAATGAAAAAAGACGAGCTCTTTGAAGGGTTTTATTTAATAAAATCAGCAGAACTCCGCAAAACAAGGGCAGGCAAAGATTACCTTGCCTTTATTTTTCAAGATGATACGGGTGAAATCTCGGGTAATTTATGGGATGCCCAGCCTTATAATGTCGAAGAATTTGTCGCTGGAAAAGTGGTTCACATGAAAGGTAGACGCGAAGTGTATAACGGCACCCCACAGGTCAATCAGATTACCTTGCGTAACACGCGTGAAGGCGAGCCAAATAACCCAAGTGATTTTCGTGAAAAACCACCTGTCAATCCCTCAGACGTGAGAGAGTACTTGGAGCAGATGATTTTTAAAATCGAAAATGCAGTGTGGCAGCGTGTTGTTCGTGCTCTCTATCGCAAATACGACAAGGCTTTCTTCAGTTATCCAGCAGCTAAAACCAATCACCATGCCTTTGAATCTGGCCTAGCCTATCACACGGCGACCATGGTGCGTTTGGCCGACGCTATCGGTGATGTTTACCCACAACTGAACAAGAGTTTGTTGTATGCAGGGATTATGCTTCATGATTTAGGCAAAGTCATTGAATTGACAGGACCTGACAACACCGAATACACAGTGCGCGGTAACTTAATCGGACACATTTCCCTCATTGATGAAGAAATTACCAAGGTTTTGATGGAATTAAATATCGATGACACCAAAGAAGAAGTTATTCTCTTGCGTCATGTGGTACTTAGTCACCATGGTTTGTTAGAATACGGTAGTCCCGTTCGTCCACGAGTCATGGAAGCCGAAATCATTCACATGATTGATAATATTGATGCTGAAATGATGATGATGACCACCGCTTTAAGCCGTGTTGACAACGGCGAAATGACAAGCCGAATTTTTGCCATGGATAATCGCTCATTTTATAAGCCTAACTTAAAATAAGTGATAAAAAACGGACTTTTTACGAAAAAAAGTTCGTTTTTTCGGTTTCTTATGATATAATGACAAAAAATAGACTAAAAATGGAGAAATTATGAAATTACGACGTAGTGAACGCATGGTTGTCATCTCCAACTACCTGATAAACAACCCGCATCAATTGACCAGCTTAAACACGTTTGCTGAGAAATACGAGGCTGCTAAATCGTCTATTTCTGAAGATATTGCGATTATTAAAAAAGCTTTTGAAGAATCAGGTCTTGGAGATATCGAAACAGTTACTGGAGCTAGTGGAGGTGTGATTTTTACACCTGGCATCTCTGACACAGAAGCAAGAGAAGTGGTTGAAGATTTGTGCCAACGCCTTTCAGAAAGTAGCCGTATTTTGCCTGGGGGCTATATTTATTTGTCAGATTTGTTGAGCACTCCCAAGATATTGCAAAATGTTGGTCGTATAATTGCAAACGCATTCAAAGGTAAGCAGATTGATGCTGTTATGACCGTTGCTACAAAAGGCGTTCCTTTGGCAAATGCTGTTGCAAATGTTTTGAATGTGCCTTTTGTCATTGTGCGTCGCGACCTCAAAATCACAGAAGGTTCAACCGTATCTGTCAATTATGCGAGTGGCTCAAGTGACCGCATTGAAAAAATGTTTCTGTCAAAACGAAGCTTAAAACCTAATAGCCGTGTCTTAATCGTGGATGATTTCCTAAAAGGTGGGGGAACCATTACAGGTATGGTCAGCCTTTTGAAAGAGTTTGACAGCACGCTGGTCGGAGTTGCCGTCTTTTCAGAAAATGCTCAAGAAAAACGCGAGCAGATGACTTACAAATCATTGCTGAAAGTATCCGAAATTGATGTCAAAAATAACCACGTCAAAGTTGAAATCGGTAATATCTTTGATAACGAATAAAGGGCTTGCCCTTTTTTGTTTTATCAAGCTAGAGAACACATAACAGTTGACTTTGTCAGGATAATGTGGTAATATAATCGTCGGTACTTTTTACTTTTGGTCTCTCCAGAGTGTACAGAGACGTGCTGACAAATGTTGCAAAGTACACATATCCTACTAAAAGCTGTCACCAAGTTTTTAGTTAACCAAAATAAAAATCTTACAGGAGAAAAGTAGATGCCTACAATCAACCAGTTGGTACGTAAACCACGTAAATCTAAAGTTGTAAAATCTAATTCACCAGCGTTAAACGTTGGCTACAACAGCCACAAAAAAGTTCAAACAAACGTACATGCTCCACAAAAACGTGGTGTTGCAACACGTGTTGGAACTATGACACCTAAAAAACCTAACTCAGCCCTTCGTAAATTCGCTCGTGTACGCTTGAGCAACCTTATCGAAGTTACTGCTTACATCCCAGGTATCGGACACAACCTTCAAGAACACAGTGTTGTTCTTATCCGTGGTGGACGTGTAAAAGACCTTCCAGGGGTACGTTACCATATCGTTCGTGGTGCACTTGATACTGCAGGTGTAGCTGACCGTAAACAAAGCCGTTCTAAATACGGTGCTAAACGTCCTAAAGGATAATAGAAGGGAGATAAGGAAGAATGAGTCGTAAAAATAGAGCGCCTAAACGCGAAGTATTACCAGATCCATTATATAATTCACAACTTGTAACACGTCTTATCAACCGTGTTATGCTTGACGGAAAACGCGGTACAGCTGCATCAATCGTTTATGATGCATTTGACCAAGTTAAAGAAGCTACTGGCAACGATGCATTGGAAGTATTCGAAACAGCTATGGAAAACATCATGCCTGTTCTTGAAGTACGTGCTCGTCGTGTTGGTGGTTCTAACTACCAAGTCCCAGTTGAAGTTCGTCCAGAACGTCGTACAACTCTAGGACTTCGTTGGTTGGTAACTGCATCTCGTGCTCGTGGTGAACACACTATGAAAGATCGTCTTGCAAAAGAAATCATGGATGCAGCTAACAACACTGGTGCTTCAGTTAAAAAACGTGAAGATACACACCGTATGGCAGAAGCAAACCGTGCCTTCGCACACTTCCGCTGGTAATCTTTTCAAGATAAGATTTTCTTATCTGTTTTACATATTAAGAGATTCCTCATTATTGGGCTTTTAATATTAAAAATAGCATAAAAAATAATTAGAACGGGTAGGTTTTGCCTATCCGTTCTAAAAGTATGCTATAATAGAATAGTAAACTAAATTTTTATATAGGAGAATAAAATGGCTCGCGAATTTTCACTAGAAAAAACTCGTAACATTGGTATCATGGCTCACGTTGATGCTGGTAAAACAACAACAACAGAGCGTATTCTTTACTATACTGGTAAAATCCACAAAATTGGTGAAACACACGAAGGTGCTTCACAAATGGACTGGATGGAACAAGAACAAGAACGTGGTATCACAATCACTTCAGCTGCGACAACAGCACAATGGAACGGACACCGTGTTAACATCATTGACACACCAGGACACGTGGACTTCACTATCGAAGTACAACGTTCACTTCGTGTTCTTGACGGTGCGGTAACCGTTCTTGACTCACAATCAGGTGTAGAACCTCAAACTGAAACAGTTTGGCGTCAAGCTACTGAATACGGAGTTCCTCGTATCGTATTTGCCAACAAAATGGATAAAATCGGTGCTGATTTCCTTTACTCAGTAAGCACACTTCATGATCGTCTTCAAGCAAACGCTCACCCAATTCAATTGCCAATCGGTGCAGAAGATGACTTCCGTGGTATCATTGACTTGATCAAAATGAAAGCGGAAATCTACACTAACGACCTTGGTACTGATATCCTTGAAGAAGATATCCCAGCTGAATACGTTGATCAAGCAAACGAATACCGTGAAAAATTGGTTGAAGCCGTTGCTGAAACTGACGAAGACTTGATGATGAAATACCTTGAAGGTGAAGAAATCACAAACGACGAGTTGAAAGCTGCTATCCGTAAAGCAACTATCAACGTTGAATTCTTCCCAGTACTTTGTGGTTCAGCCTTCAAAAACAAAGGGGTTCAATTGATGTTGGATGCGGTTATTGATTACCTTCCAAGCCCACTTGATATCCCAGCTATCAAAGGTGTTAACCCAGATACAGGTGAAGAAGAAGAACGTCCAGCTTCTGATGACGGACCATTTGCGGCTCTTGCCTTCAAGATCATGACTGACCCATTCGTAGGTCGTTTGACATTCTTCCGTGTTTACTCAGGTGTATTGAACAGCGGTTCATACGTGTTGAATACTTCAAAAGGTAAACGCGAACGTATCGGACGTATCCTTCAAATGCACGCTAACAGCCGTCACGAAATTGAAACAGTTTACTCAGGTGATATCGCTGCCGCTGTTGGTTTGAAAGACACTACAACTGGTGACTCATTGACAGATGAAAAAGCTAAAATTATCCTTGAATCAATCGACGTTCCAGAACCAGTTATCCAATTGATGGTTGAGCCTAAATCTAAAGCTGACCAAGATAAAATGGGTATCGCCCTTCAAAAACTTGCTGAAGAAGACCCAACTTTCCGTGTTGAAACAAACGTTGAAACTGGTGAAACAGTTATCTCTGGTATGGGTGAGCTTCACCTTGACGTCCTTGTTGACCGTATGAAACGTGAATTCAAAGTTGAAGCAAACGTTGGTGCGCCTCAAGTTTCTTACCGTGAAACATTCCGCAAACCAACACAAGCACGTGGATTCTTCAAACGCCAATCAGGTGGTAAAGGTCAATTCGGTGACGTTTGGATTGAATTCACACCAAACGAAGAAGGTAAAGGTTTCGAATTCGAAAACGCTATTGTCGGTGGTGTGGTTCCACGTGAATTCATCCCTGCAGTAGAAAAAGGACTTCAAGAATCTATGGCAAACGGTGTTCTTGCTGGTTACCCAATGGTTGACGTTAAAGCTAAATTGTATGATGGTTCATACCACGATGTCGACTCATCTGAAACTGCCTTCAAGATCGCTGCATCACTTGCACTTAAAGAAGCTGCTAAGACTGCAGAACCAGTTATTCTTGAACCAATGATGCTTGTTACTATCACAGCACCTGAAGAAAACCTTGGTGATGTTATGGGACACGTAACAGCTCGTCGTGGACGTGTTGACGGTATGGAAGCACACGGTAACAGCCAAATCGTTCGTGCCTTCGTTCCATTGGCAGAAATGTTTGGTTACGCAACAGTTCTTCGTTCTGCAACTCAAGGACGTGGAACATTCATGATGGTATTTGACCACTATGAAGATGTACCAAAATCTGTTCAAGAAGAAATCATCAAGAAAAATTCTGGTGAATAATTGAATATTAAAGGGAATGCTTTCATAGCATTCCTTTTTTGCTCTGAAAATGCTAATAATATTTGCAATTTTGGCGAAATAATTATATAATACTAACGTTGAAGGATTGATTTTGCTTGTATAAGTTAATCTTTTCACAATTGTCTAAAAGGGTAACCTTTTAAAATAAATTTTCTTGATTTTCATAAGGAGGAAATCACTAATGGTAGTTAAAGTTGGTATTAACGGTTTCGGTCGTATCGGTCGTCTTGCATTCCGTCGTATCCAAAACGTTGAAGGTGTTGAAGTAGCTCGTATTAACGACCTTACTGACCCAGCAATGCTTGCACACTTGTTGAAATATGATACAACTCAAGGTCGTTTCGATGGCGATGTTGTTGTTAAAGATGGTGGATTCGAAGTTAACGGTCAATTCGTTAAAGTTTCTGCAGAACGTGATCCAGAACAAATCGACTGGGCTAACGATGGTGTAGAAATCGTTCTTGAAGCAACTGGTTTCTTTGCTACTAAAGCTGCAGCTGAAAAACACTTGCACGAAGGCGGAGCTAAAAAAGTTGTTATCACTGCTCCTGGTGGATCAGATGTTAAAACTGTTGTATTTAACACTAACCACGAAATCCTTGATGGTACTGAAACAGTTATCTCAGCTGGTTCATGTACAACAAACTGTCTTGCACCAATGGCAGACGCTATGAACAAAGCATTCGGTCTTAAAGTTGGTACAATGACTACAGTTCACGCTTACACTGGTGACCAAATGACTCTTGACGCTCCACACCCTAAAGGTGACTTCCGTCGTGCTCGTGCAGCTGCTGAAAACATCGTTCCTAACTCAACTGGTGCTGCTAAAGCTATCGGTCTTGTTATCCCAGAATTGAACGGCAAACTTCAAGGTCACGCACAACGTGTACCAGTTCCAACTGGATCACTTACTGAACTTGTTTCAGTTCTTGACAAAAAAGTAACTGCTGAAGAAGTAAACGCTGCTATGCAAGCTGCTGCAACTGAATCATTCGGTTACAACACTGACCCAATCGTTTCACGCGATATCGTTGGTATCTCTTACGGTTCATTGTTTGATGCAACTCAAACAGAAGTAACTGAAGCTGCTGATGGTACTCAATTGGTTAAAACAGTTTCATGGTACGACAACGAAATGTCTTACACTTCACAACTTGTTCGTACTCTTGAATACTTCGCAAAAATTGCTAAATAATTAATTGATTAGCATCTGAGAGGAGATTTTCTCCTCTCTTTTTTTGTTTCTGTGTAGAATTGAGCTAAGATACTGTCTGATTTGAATATCAAGAGATGGTAAAATATAGTGATTTTGCTATCTCTTTTATTTTTTTTGTGATATAATTATCATGTATCAAAAATAATAAGGAGTCCTATGAAATGGCTAAATTAACTGTTAAAGACGTTGATTTGAAAGGCAAAAAAGTTCTTGTTCGTGTTGACTTTAATGTTCCTTTGAAAGATGGCGTTATTACTAACGACAACCGTATTACTGCGGCTCTTCCAACAATCAAATACATTATTGAACATGGTGGTCGTGCTATTCTTTTCTCTCACCTTGGACGTGTTAAAGAAGAAGCAGACAAAGCTGGTAAATCATTAGCTCCAGTTGCTAAAGACTTGTCAGAAAAACTTGGTCAAGAAGTTGTTTTCCCAGGTGTAACACGTGGTGCTAAACTTGAAGAAGCAATCAACAACCTTAAAGACGGTGACGTTCTTCTTGTTGAAAACACTCGTTTTGAAGATGTTGACGGCAAAAAAGAATCTAAAAACGATCCTGAACTTGGTAAATACTGGGCATCACTTGGTGATGGCATCTTCGTAAACGATGCATTTGGTACTGCTCACCGTGCACACGCATCTAACGTAGGTATCTCTGCTAACGTTGATAAAGCTGTTGCAGGATTCTTGTTGGAAAACGAAATTGCTTACATCAAAGAAGCTGTTGAAAACCCAGTTCGTCCATTCATCGCTATCCTTGGTGGTTCTAAAGTTTCAGATAAAATCGGTGTTATCGAAAACTTGTTGAAGAAAGCTGATAAAGTCCTTATCGGTGGTGGTATGACTTACACATTCTTCAAAGCACAAGGTATCGAAATCGGTAACTCACTTGTTGAAGAAGATAAACTTGACGTTGCTAAAGAACTTTTGGAAAAAGCAAACGGTAAATTGATCTTGCCAGTTGACTCAAAAGAAGCAAATGCTTTTGCTGACTACACTGAAGTGAAAGACACTGAAGGTGAAGCAGTAGATCCTGGTTTCCTTGGTCTTGATATTGGTCCTAAATCTATCGCTAAATTCGATAAAGAATTGACTGGTGCTAAAACAGTTGTTTGGAACGGACCTATGGGTGTGTTTGAAAACCCTGACTTCCAAGCTGGTACAATCGGTGTGATGGACGCTATCGTTAAACAACCTGGTGTTAAATCAATCATCGGTGGTGGTGACTCAGCTGCTGCAGCTATCAACCTTGGACGTGCAGACAAATTCTCATGGATTTCTACAGGTGGTGGTGCATCTATGGAACTTCTTGAAGGTAAAGAACTTCCAGGATTGGCTGCTCTTACTGACAAATAAGACTTCTTATGCAGAAGTTAGGAGAGAACTTTTGGGTTCTCTCTTTTTCTACTATTTGTCAAGTATATCAACGATTTCTAGAAGAAATCATTATCGGAAGCTGCTTAATTCAACCAGTAGAGAAGTTATTT
>NZ_JBHRZX010000028.1:0-6629 GCF_042649785.1 Streptococcus alactolyticus
ATAACTTTGAATCAGGCCACTACAACGTTCACGTTTACGGTGTCAGCGAAGTAACACATTCCCTTGTTGGTTTCGCTACTACTTCAGGGATTGATTTGACCTTTAATCAAAACTTGACAGCACCAACGGTTACCGTGCAAAATCATGATGCTGACAAGGGAACTTTACAAGTTAAGGTGTCAGAATGCACGACAAGTAAGGTTATCCAAGTCATTCGTGTGGCAGCATGGTCAGAAAGCGATCAATCAAACCTTCATTAGTACACAACGTCAAATCTTGTCGATGGTTCGGCAACTGTGACCGTGGATGAAAAATACCATGGTTACATCAAGGGTGATTACACCGTCCATGTTTATGTTGATTTCAAAGATGGAACAACATCAGGCTTTAACCTAGGACAATACAATTTCAATGCAGAGAAACCTGTGTAACAAACAGCTTCTTACTTCGTTGATATTAGTAGCCACAACGGTGTCATTTCTGTCAATGAATTTGTGTCGCTTAAAAATCAAGGCATCACAGGAGTTGTTGTCAAATTAACAGAAGGAACATCTTACACAACCCCATACGCCAGTGCTCAAATCAAGAATGCTCAAGATGCTGGCTTGAAAGTGTCTGCTTACCATTATTCACATTACCAAACCGAAGCAGAAGCGAAAGCAGAAGCAAAATACTTTGTGTCAGCAGCACAATCACTAGGCTTGTCAAACGCGACAGTGATGGTAAATGATATGGAATCCCCTGAAATGGTTACAGGTGGTGACATCAATAAAAACACCCAAGCTTGGAAAGAAGAGATGATTCGCCTAGGCTATGCAGATTTGGTTTATTACACTATGGCAAGCTGGTTAGACACTAAAGGTGGTGCCGTTAATACATCACAATTTGGTATGGATAATTTCTGGGTTGCTCACTATGTGTATGGCTACAACTACCTAGACCAAGAAACCGCTAAAGATTTGTCTTACTATTCAGATGCGGCGGCTTGGCAATACACAAGCGTATCACCGAAACTTCCTCATGCTTTAGATGAAAACATTGATTACACAGGTCGTTTCACTTTGTAATGGGAGATAAGACTTATGCAGGGAAAAAGAATCGTTCGTTATAGCTTTTTCGCTTGGTTATTGGTGTTATTAGCAGCGTGTTCGACAACTGCTCAACAATCTACCAACCAAAGTTCGTCCTCTCAACAAGTCAGCACTGAAAACATTAAAAGTACCACAGGATCAACTACTTCTACACTTTCTGAGGCCTCAACAACTTCTTCTGAGAATGCTACGGTTGTGGCGTCATCGACAACAGAATCAGACCTGCCCTTAGTCAATACAGGTGCTGTTTTAAAAGCAGATTACACCAGTATGGCAGGAACATGGCAAAATGCTTCTGGAGATGAATTGGTGTTTGATGACAAGGGTCTGGCAACAGAAGGTCTAACCGCAGACTTTTTGGATATAGACCAAAATGGGATTTTATTGCTTAATGTGCAAACAGGAACTAAAATAAACGAAACGGTTTATATTATTCCAGCCAACACCATCTTTCCAGAATCGTATTTGAATGGGAATCAAGACACTTCAGATACCAGCAAAGACCGATTGATTATCTCTGAAGATATTTCTTCTCAAGACTTGGCAAACAAGGTTTATTACCATGTGACAAACTAGTGGATTCTTTTTTAAAACTCACTTAAAAAAAAACAGCCCATTTGGCTGTTTTTTTTGCTATAATAGGAATGGAAAAATTAGAGGTGAAAGATGTCTTACGAGAATTTATTAAAACGTTTTTTAACGTATGTTAAAGTCAATACGCGTAGTAATCCGAACAGCACAACAGTGCCGTCAACGCAATCCCAAGTGGATTTTGCTTTGAACGTGCTAAAACCTGAAATGGAAGCTGTTGGTTTGCAAGATGTGCATTATTTGCCTAATGGCTACTTGGTTGGAACATTGCCTGCCAATGATGCGACTAAAACCCGTAAAATTGGGTTTATTGCACATATGGATACGGCTGATTTCAATGCTGAAGGGGTTAACCCGCAAGTGATTGATAACTATGTTGGTGGATCTATTGAACTTGGCCAATCAGGTTACACACTAGACCCAGCAGAATTTCCAAATCTTAATAACTACCTTGGTCAAACCTTGGTGACAACTGATGGGACAACTTTGCTAGGCTCTGATGACAAATCAGGGATTGCTGAAATTATGACAGCAATTGAGTATTTGGTGGCTCATCCTGAAATCAAACACGGGGAAATTCGTGTTGGTTTTGGTCCAGATGAAGAAATCGGTGTTGGTGCTAATCATTTTGATGTGGATGATTTTGATGTGGATTTTGCCTACACCGTTGATGGTGGTCCACTTGGTGAATTGCAATACGAAACTTTTAGCGCAGCAGCTTTAGAAGTTGATTTTAAAGGGCGTAATGTTCACCCAGGAACGGCTAAAAACCAAATGATTAATGCTTTGCAATTAGCTATTGATTTCCATAATCAATTGCCAGAAGCTGACCGTCCTGAAAATACGGAAGGATATGAAGGCTTCTTCCATCTTCACGGAATGGAAGGAACAGTTGATGAAGCGCATAGTTCCTATATTATCCGCGATTTTGAAGATGCTTCTTTTGAAGGGCGTAAGGCTCTCGTACAAGAGATTGCGGACAAGATGAATAAAGCCCTCAGCAAAGAATGTGTTTTTGTTCATTTGAATGACCAATATTACAACATGAAAAAAGTCATTGAAAAGGATATGACACCAATTGAATTAGCCAAAGAGGTCATGGAAGATTTGAACATCAAACCTGTTATTGAGCCAATTCGTGGTGGAACAGACGGTTCAAAAATTTCATTTATGGGCATTCCAACACCAAACTTGTTTGCTGGTGGTGAAAACATGCACGGTCGTTTTGAATTCGTCAGTCTTCAAACAATGGAAAAAGCAGTTGATGTGATTATTGGGATTGTCCGAAAATAAGCTCATTTAAGCGTTGCATAAGCATTAGTTGATAAAATCAAACGGTGGAGGAACATTGTGATTAAAATCTTTGGAAAGATGCGATACCATTGGCAACCTGAATTATCATGGCTGATTACGTATTGGTCAATTGCTCTTGCGCCGATGTTTATTGCATTCTCATTGTTATTTGAACGAACTAAAATACCCAACCATTTCTTTGTATTGTTTGCGACTTTTGTGATTCTAGTTGGGCTAGGTTTTCACCGCTATTTCATCATTGAAGATGATGGAAAATTAAGAATTGTGGCCTTAAATCCATTTAGACGCTCAAGAGTAGCGATAGCGCAAATTCAAACGATTGAGGTTAATAAATCTGGTATTGTGATGAAAATCAAAAACCAACCCGATCGTATCTTTTATATGCGAAAATGGCCGAAAAAATACTTCTTAGATGCTTTAGTGTTACGTCCAGAGTTTGCTGGCGAGGTCGTTTTAACAGATAATTTGATTAAGTTGGATTATTTTGAAGCTTACCATAATGAGACAAAAGCTCCTACGAAATAGTAAGAGCTTTTGTCGGGCAGTTTTTAACGGCTGTTATGGTATCAACATCTGTGCTAGGAATAACTTTTTCTAAGCTATCAGAATCAGTAAACTTAACAATGCCATCGTCGTGGTAGTCAAATACCGAAGAATAGGTCTGACATAATCCGCAGGCGATACATTGTTTTGGTATTATTTGTACTTTCATAGTATTATTGTAATATGAATTGATTGATTTAACAAGGGGACATTATGACAAAACAACCATGGGAAGAAAAAGTCGTAGAGGATAAAGACCAATCTGCTAATCGTAAAACAAAGGGCTCAGTAGTGAGCACACCTTTGTTGACCGGTTTGCTTAGTGTGTTCTTTGTGATCATTGTGGCTATTTTATTTGTTGTCTTTTACACTTCAAATCGAAGTGGTGACAAGGTATCTGAAACCTCTAATTTTTACGGGGCTTCTACAAGCAGCAGTGTCAGCACGTCATCAAGCACTGAAACATCAGAAACAACTTCTGAGGAAACACCTTCAGAAAGTGATTCGACCTCAGAGGCGCCAGCTGAGAGCACAGAAGAAACACCAGCGACTAGCCAAAGTACAGATACAACGCCTTCTTCATCAAGTACAGATACGTCTAGCAACGGTGGGACTATTACCGTATTGCCAGGTGAAGGAGCTGCATCTATTGCCGCACGTGCTGGTATTTCAGTCGACACGCTTTACCAACTCAATCCAAGTCACATGACATCAGGTTACTGGTATGCTAACCCAGGTGATGTCGTTAACGTTAACTAAGAAAGATAGAGGAATATGAAATCAATTAGAATTGCGATTGATGGTCCTGCTTCAAGTGGAAAGAGTACAGTAGCCAAGATTTTAGCACATAATCTTGGCTATACTTATCTAGATACTGGGGCTATGTACCGTTCAGCTACTTATCTCGCTTTGAAAAACAATCTTCAAATAGATGATGTGCAGGGCATTTTAAAAGCCTTGTCTGACAATCCGATCTCTTTTGGACGTGCCAAAGATGGTAGCCAAACCGTTTTTGTTGGTCAGACAGAAGTCACACGTGCCATTCGTGACAATGATGTGACGGCTAATGTGTCACATATTGCAGCTATTCCAGAAATTCGTGAAGAATTAGTTGAGCAGCAGCGTCGTATTGCCAAAGACGGTGCCATTATTATGGATGGTCGTGATATTGGGACAGTTGTCTTGCCTGATGCAGAATTGAAAATCTTTTTAATTGCGTCAGTGGAAGAACGTGCTCAACGTCGTTTCAAAGAAAATCAAGAGCGAGGAATTGCGACCGATTTTGAAACTTTGAAAAAAGAGATTGCAGAGCGGGATTATAAGGACAGTCATCGTGAGGTTTCTCCTTTGAAACCAGCTTCTGATGCCATTACATTTGACACGACAGGTGTTGACATTGATGGTGTTGTCGCATTTATTCAAGAAAAAGCAGAGAAAATGATTGACATGGCTTAACATTCGTGCTATAATTTAAAACAATGAGAAAAGCAGAAGTGAGAACTTCTCGCCTTGCGACTACGGTTGTCTGGCCCAACATGTCAAACATTCCTTATGGAATATTACGTGTGTGCGGGCTTGTTTCTCAAGTCCGTTTCGTTTTTCTCTAAAAAAATAAAGAGGTGAAGATCATAGCTAAGAAAGATCTATTCATTAACGATGAAATCCGCGTTCGCGAAGTTCGTCTCGTTGGTCTTGATGGTGAACAGTTAGGAATTAAACCATTATCAGAAGCTCAAGCAATTGCTGATGATGCTAATGTGGATTTGGTTTTAATTCAACCACAAGCTACGCCACCTGTTGCAAAAATTATGGACTATGGAAAGTTCAAATTTGAGTATCAAAAGAAACGTAAGGAACAACGTAAAAAACAAAGCGTTGTGACTGTGAAAGAGGTTCGTCTTAGCCCAGTTATCGATAAAGGTGACTTTGAGACTAAACTTCGTAACGGCCGTAAATTCCTTGAAAAAGGAAATAAGGTCAAGGTCTCTATTCGCTTTAGAGGTCGTATGATTACTCACAAAGAAATTGGAGCAAAGGTATTGGCGGAATTTGCAGAAAGAACGCAAGACATTGCTATTATTGAGCAAAGAGCTAAGATGGATGGACGCCAAATGTTCATGCAGCTTGCACCAATTTCTGACAAAAAATAATTGTCAATTTTAAACTATTTTAAGAGGAGAATTTTTAAAATGCCAAAACAAAAAACACACCGCGCATCAGCTAAACGTTTCAAACGTACAGGTTCTGGTGGATTGAAACGCTTCCGCGCCTTCACATCACACCGTTTCCACGGTAAAACTAAAAAACAACGTCGTCATCTTCGCAAAGCCGCTATGGTGCACTCAGGAGATTTCAAACGTATTAAAGCAATGCTTTCAGGTCTTAAATAAGTCTAAAGCATTTACTCAATATTATTAAGAATTATTTGGAGGAGAATATAAATGGCTCGTGTTAAGGGTGGCGTTGTATCACGCAAACGTCGTAAACGTGTATTGAAACTTGCTAAAGGTTACTATGGTGCAAAACATATCTTGTTCCGTACTGCAAAAGAACAAGTAATGAATTCTTACTACTATGCATACCGTGACCGTCGTCAGAAAAAACGTGATTTCCGTAAACTTTGGATCACTCGTATCAATGCGGCAGCTCGTATGAACGGTTTATCATACTCACAATTGATGCATGGTTTGAAATTAGCTGAAATCGAAGTTAACCGTAAAATGCTTGCTGATTTAGCAGTTAACGATGCAGCAGCTTTCACAGCTCTTGCAGATGCAGCTAAAGCTAAACTTGGTAAATAATGAGTTAAGAGAGAACATTAAACGTTCTCTCTTTTCTACCATTTGTCAAGTATATCAACGATTTCTAGAAGAAATCATTATCGGAAGCTGCTTAATTCAACCAGTAGAGAAGTTATTTCTTTGATTTAACAGAGAAAAAGTGCACAACTAAACAACACCTTAGCTAGCTACATTTTTGAAAAGGTGTTACAATAATATGACATAAACAATTTTAGCGATTTTGGGTTGAAGCGTAATCGTAAAGTTTGTTATGCGTTATGAGGTAATACATTGTCCGAATAAGGCGATG
>NZ_JBHRZX010000029.1:0-4370 GCF_042649785.1 Streptococcus alactolyticus
TAGTTCAGGAGAATAATACCTATTCTTACTTTTCTTAACAACCTCAACACCATATCTATGAGTTTAATCATATATTTTAGGTACCAAGACATTCCATTTTTTCTTAGTTTGTATATTTCCAATTTATCTTCATAAGTTAATTTCATACAAAAAGCACCCCGATCGTTAGATTTTATGTCTAATTTTTGGGGTGCAGTTCAAAAACTTTGCTACTTTTGTTTTGATTAATAATCTGGTCGCAAAACACCTGTGACGGTTTCTTTAGTGGCTTCAATATCACCGTCAATAACAACGTCAATGATACGTTTGGCATCTTCTGGTGGACATGGAACCAATGGCAAGCGTAGCGGACCTGTTTCAAAGCCAAGGTAATTAAGCACAGCCTTAACAGGCGCAGGACTTGGGTAAGAGAACAAGGCATTCACTTTCGGAATGAATTGGCGTTGGATGGCAGCCGCTTTTTTAATGTCACTGTTTTCGATAGCTGTCAGCATGTCGTGCATCTCATCACCATTAACGTGAGAAGCAACCGAAATCACACCGTCTGCCCCAAGATTCATGGCATGGAAAGCATCACCGTCTTCACCTGTGTAAACCAAGAAATTCTTAGGTTTGTGTTCAATCAAGTAAGCCATATTGGCTAGGCTGGTACATTCTTTAACCCCAATAATGTTAGGGTGTTCAGCCAAACGCAGCATGGTTTCAGGAGTCATTTCAACCACTACACGACCTGGGATATTGTAGATAATGATTGGCAAATCGCTGGCATCAGCAATGGCTTTAAAGTGCTGATACATGCCTTCTTGCGATGGCTTATTGTAATAAGGAACGATGGCTAAACCAGCCGCAAAGCCTCCAAAGACCGCTACTTCACGAGCAAATTCAATGGAGTCGCGCGTGTCGTTTGTTCCGATACCAGCAATCAGTGGCACACGACCGTTGACGATTTTTTGAACTGCTGCAAACAACTCCAACTCTTCATCGTGGGTCAATGTTGGACTTTCTGCTGTTGTTCCTGCTAGTAAAAGTGCATCTGTGTGGTGAGCCAGCAAATGCTCCACCAATTTTGGCAATGCCCCAAAGTTAATAGAACCGTCTGCACTGAAAGGGGTGATCATCGCCGTAATGATTTTAACGTCTTTTAAATCTTCAATAGCCATCCTTATCTCCTATCCTTTTTGTCCTCTAATGTTCCTGTTTGTGTTTGCTTGGCTTATTTTAGTTCAAATTTTAATTCTTTTGTTGGGCGGACAAGACCACGTTCGTGAAGGGTTTCTGCAATTTGAACTGAGTTCCAAGCAGCACCTTTGAGGAGGTTATCTGAAACCACCCACATATGAATACCATTGGCAACATCCAAGTCCTTGCGAATACGACCAACGAAGGTTTCGCGTTTACCAACTGCATTAGCCGCTTGTGGATAAACTTGGTTAGCCACATCATCTTCAAGCACAGCACCTGGGAAGGCTGCGATAGCCGATTTCACCTCATCAATCGGTGCCACTTCTTTGGTTTCAATGTAAACAGATTCTGAATGTGAATAAAGCACAGGCACACGCACACAAGTCGCAGAAACAGGAAGTTCTGGCTCTTCCATGATTTTCTTAGTTTCCTTGGTCATTTTCATTTCTTCATAAGTGTAATCGTTGTCTGTGAACACATCGATTTGTGCCAAGGCATTAAAGGCAATTGGGAAGTGTTTTTTGTCCCCACCGCATGGCAAAATGTCAGCGCGGAGGTCTTTTGGTTCAACACCGTCGTTCACCACTTCCTTGATTTCACGAAGGGTTTCATTAATAGCCGATTGGCCAGCACCTGAAACAGCTTGGTAAGTTGATACAATAACACGGCTCAAGCCCCATTTTTGGCGAATAGGTTCCAAAGCAACCATCATTTGAATGGTTGAACAGTTTGGGCAGGCAATGATTCCGTTGTGGTCATCTAGCGCGTGCGCATTAACTTCAGGAACAACCAAAGGCACATCTGGATTTTGACGGAAATAAGACGTGTTATCAACGACCACTGCTCCAGCTTTTACCGCATAAGGAGCAAATTTAGCTGACACTGAACCACCTGCTGAGAAAAGAGCAATATCAACGCCTTCAAATGACTCTTCAGTGGTCAATTCAACCGTCACATCCTGCCCCTTGTACTGCAAAACCTTACCAGCAGAACGAGAAGATGACAAAAGACGCACCTTGTCAATCGGGAGTGTTGATTGTTCCAATTGTTGAATCATGCGAGTTCCAACGGCACCTGTGGCACCAACGACAGCGACTGTATAGCCCATTTCAATACCTCTTCCTGTGAAAATAGTTGTAATAGCTATTCTCGAAATTTTCTAAAAATTATAGTGCTTCTATTATACTATTTTTTTAAGCAAAAAGAAAGTTCTCCTTTAAGCAAATTGGCTCCCATTTTTTGAAAATTTACAGGCTATTTTTAGGGATTTTACAAAGGATTCTTCAATTTGCACTAGATAATTCCCTAAAAACATGATATAATGTAAGCGTTTAGACGAACAAATAAAGGAGTTCTACTTATGTCTTATAGTCAAAATTATGAAAAATGGTTAAACTTTGAACAACTCCCTGACTATCTTCGTCAGGAATTGCTCCAAATGGATGAAAAAACCAAAGAGGATGCCTTTTACACCAACCTTGAGTTTGGTACGGCTGGTATGCGTGGATACATCGGTGCTGGTACAAACCGCATCAACATCTACGTTGTTCGCCAAGCAACTGAAGGATTGGCAAAATTGATTGAAACAAAAGGCGACGAGGCTAAAAAACGCGGTGTAGCTATTGCTTACGATTCTCGTCACTTCTCACCTGAATTTGCCTTTGAATCAGCACAAGTTTTAGCCCAACACGGCATTAAAAGCTATGTGTTTGAATCATTACGTCCAACCCCTGAATTATCATTTGCCGTTCGTCATTTAGGCACATTTGCTGGTATCATGATTACTGCCAGCCACAACCCTGCACCATTTAACGGTTACAAAGTTTATGGTGAAGACGGTGGGCAAATGCCACCAGCTGATGCTGATGCTTTGACTGACTTTATCCGTACTATTGAAGACCCATTCACCATTGCTTTGGCTGACCTTGAAGAAAGCAAAGCTTCTGGCTTGATTGAAGTTATCGGTGAATCGGTTGATGCAGAATACCTTAAAGAAGTTAAAGACGTGAACATCAACCAAGACTTGATTGATGAATACGGTAAAGACATGAAGATTGTCTACACACCACTTCACGGTACTGGTGAAATGTTGGCACGTCGTGCCCTTGCTCAAGCTGGTTTTAACTCAGTTCAAGTCGTTGAAGCTCAAGCTGTTCCAGACCCTGATTTTTCTACCGTTAAATCACCAAACCCAGAAAACCAAGAAGCCTTTGCTCTTGCAGAAGAACTTGGCCGCAAGGTCGATGCTGACGTGCTTGTTGCCACTGACCCTGATGCTGATCGTCTTGGTGTTGAAATTCGTCAAGCAGACGGTTCTTACCGCAACCTTTCTGGTAACCAAATCGGTGCTATTATCGCTAAATACATTCTTGAAGCCCACAAATCAGCTGGTACATTACCAGAAAATGCAGCCCTAGCTAAATCAATCGTTTCAACTGAATTGGTGACAAAAATCGCTGAAAGCTACGGTGCAACAATGTTTAACGTCTTGACTGGTTTCAAATTCATCGCTGAGAAAATTCAAGAATTTGAAGAAAAACGCAACCACACTTACATGTTTGGTTTTGAAGAAAGCTTTGGTTATCTTATCAAACCATTTGTACGTGATAAAGATGCTATCCAAGCCGTTCTTATCGTGGCTGAAATTGCCGCTTACTACCGTTCACGTGGTTTGACACTTGCTGATGGTATCGAAGAAATCTACAAAGAATACGGCTACTTCGCTGAAAAAACTATTTCTGTTACCCTTAGCGGTGTTGACGGTGCTGCCGAAATCAAGAAAATCATGGATAAATTCCGCAACAACGCTCCAGTGGCATTCAACGAAACAGCTATTGCCAAAACAGAAGATTTCTTGGCGCAAACAGCTACTACTGCTGACGGTAGCGTGACAGCTTTGACAACGCCACCAAGCAACGTGTTGAAATACACTCTTGCTGATGATTCTTGGATTGCAGTTCGCCCTTCAGGTACAGAACCAAAAATCAAATTCTACATCGCGACAGTTGGAACTGACTTGGCTGATGCAGAAGCTAAAATTGCTAACATCGAAGCTGAAATCAACAACTTCGTCAAATAAGACAAAAGAGAGGAACTTTCTCTCTTTTTTGGCTCTTTGTCAACTGTAGTGGGTAGATGAAAAGCTAACACCTAGAGAGGACGAACTTCGTCCTCTCTTTCTTTATGTT
>NZ_JBHRZX010000030.1:0-5651 GCF_042649785.1 Streptococcus alactolyticus
AAATAACTTCTCTACTGGTTGAATTAAGCAGCTTCCGATAATGATTTCTTCTAGAAATCGTTGATATACTTGACAAATGGTAAAAAAAGAGATCTTCGTGCTCTCTTTTTTTGTCCCACATTAGTAAGAATAACTATTATAAGATTGTGAGTAGGTATCCGTACTACCATAATAGTCGCTATAAGTGCTACTGCTATAATCGTCATAGTAATAGTTACTATTGTAACCATCGCTATAAGTCGTATCGTAGCCGCTGCTATAACTGCTATCATAGGTTCCGTAAAGGTCTTCTGAAAGCACCGTCGTTGTTTTCAGAGTGTCGCTTTCTTTTTGACCCAATTGTTTTTTGATGTTGTTTTGAATTTCTAGCAAGTGGTCCGCGCTGACAATTTCATAAGAAGTACCGTTAATCATTTCGCCTTCGCCTTGAAGCTGATAAGTTTCCACATTGCTCAAAGCGTCTGTGTAACCAAGCAAGCTAGGGATGGTACTTGATGAAATCTCAATATTGGTTTGCATATTGCCACTGACCGCTGACAAGATTTTCTTGTATGAGCTGACACTGTCCAAAGCCAAAATTTTCTTCATCACTTTTTGAATAACTTCACGTTGGCGTTTTTGACGTCCGTAGTCCCCTTCAGGGTCATCATAACGCATACGAGCGTAAACCAAGGCTTGTTCTCCGTTAATCTTATGCGTTCCAGGTTCAACGGTCGCTGTGTATTCAGGTTCTTTTTCAGCAATAGAAATCGGGAAATCAAAGTTATTGGTTACCGTAATACCACCAACGGCATCTACCAAGTCCACCAAACCTTGCATATTGATTTGAATGTAATTATCAATCTCAATGTCCAACAAATCCTGAACCGTCATGATAGCCATTTTAGCTCCACCTGATGCGTAAGCGGCATTCAATTTTGCCTGAACGCCAGTCATATCATTGTCTTTTGGTCCTGATAAAGTCACCAAAACGTCGCGTTCCAAACTGGTCATGGTCGTTGTCTTGGTTTCAGGGTTAATCGTCACCAAAATCATCGAGTCACTATTCCCTTGCCAAGTTGATTTTCGCTCAGAATCTCTTGTATCTACCCCCATCAAGAGGATTGAAATCGGTTTCGTTTGCTTGATGGCTTCACTATCTGAAGTGTTGTAATCTTTGAAAGTCTTTGCCAACTCATTAGTTGAAAAATTGAAGGCTGAGGTAACATAAACTCCTAAAGCAACAAGGGTAGTGGCAATGATAGCCGTTATCATTAACAGTATTTTTTTTCTAAGTTTCATTCGTTTACTTTCAGTCTATCAACCTACTCATCAAGTAGACGTCAAGAAATTCTCCATCTTTCGTTTGTACGCCACGTGACGTCGTAGCGTCTATCCTAAAACCAAACTTTTCATAAAGGTGAATAGCTCTGCTATTTCTCACTTGCACCGTCAACTCCAAACGGTGAATCATTGGCGTGTGTTTTGCCCAGTCAAGAGCCGTCTCCATCAATAATGAACCTAAGCCGTAACCCCAATAGGCTTGCTTAACAGCGATAAAGATATCACCGATAGAGTCATCTTGTGAATGGTCTGAAGGGACAATATTCAAAACGCCTACGAATTCTTCTCCAAGTCGAGCCACCAAACAAATGGCGTTGATGGACTCACTTTGCTGGTCCAAAAAACGAATCATCTCATCCAAAGTCAAGGCTTTGTCTTGAATAATAAAATCCGTTTCCTCAATCACTTTTTGCAACAAGGCTAATAAAGATGAGGCATCCTCCACCTGCGCCTCTTCAATCACAAGGTCTTGCTCACTCACCTTCTAAAGCCTCCAATAACTCCTGACTTCTAGGACCATGAGCTACAAAATCAAGCTTGCGTCCATCACCAGAAGGGGTTAATTGAATGTCTAAATAATCATCTAGCAATTGAGTGTCCAGCAAATTGCCCCATTCAATAACGGTCACCCCATCGCCATATAAAAAATCGTCCAAATCAATCGAATCTGGGTCATTTCCAATACGATAAACATCTAAATGATAAAGGGGCAGACGCCCATCGTACTCTCGAACAATTGTATAGGTCGGGCTTTTGATCATTTGCGTAATACCCAAGCCTTTTGCTATTCCCTTGGTTATGGTCGTCTTACCAGCACCGAGATCTCCAGTCAGGACCAAAACATCCCCTGCTTGCAGCATTAGACCAAGCTTTTTCCCATAGGCAATTAGCTCATCTTCATTTTGACTATAAAACATGTGCCTATTATATCAAAAAACATTTTTTCTTCCAACCCTAACCCGAATTTTCTCCCCAAAATAAAAAGAGCTAAAAGACTGAAGTCTTTCAACTCTTGCAAGTAAGCGTTGTAAAATCTTTTTTATAGGACAGCCAAGAAAATGAAGTTTAAGACAAACAAGGCATCCAAGACCCACATAACCACTGGAATCTCTTTAACTTGTCCTTTAAAGACTTTAACCAAAGTGTAAGTGATGAAACCAGCTGCGATACCGTAAGTAATGCTGTAAGTGAATCCCATAAAGATAGATGTAAAGAATGCAGGAATGGCTTCGTCCAAGTCAGCCCATTTGATGTTTTTAAGGTTTGACAACATCATCACACCAACGATGATTAAGATAGGGGCTGTCGCTTGTGTAGGAACGATAGATACCAAAGGACTAAAGAAACTTGAAATAGCAAAGAGTACCGCTACGACAAGGGCAGTCAAACCTGTACGACCACCAGCTTCGATACCTGCCGCTGATTCCACATAAGTTGTTACGTTAGATGTTCCGGCAACCGCACCAAAGGTTGTCGCAACCAAGTCAGAATAAAGGGCACGGTCAAGGGCAGCAGAATCTTTGCTGTCACCAGTTGCTGAGATGATACCTACTTTTTCACCTGTTCCGACAAGCGTTCCAATCGTATCAAAAATATCTGTTAATGAGAAAGCCAAGATAGCCATCAACACACCAGGCAGACGTGATGGGTCTGAGAAAAGCGCTCCTAGACCTTGGCTACCAGGTGCCGCACCGAAAATTTGTTTCAAGTCGTTGATAGACGCTGATAAATTAGTTGCAGACCAATTAACAGCACCTAAATCAACAACACCCATTAAAATACCAACAATCGTTGTTGCAGCGATAGATAAGATAATGCCACCACGAATGCCTTTCACGATAAAGAAAATAGTAATCGCCAAGCCAATCAAAGCAAGAATGACGGCCGGTGAGTTAAAAGCAACCAAACCTGGTGTTGCTGAGGCATCTGCTGTAATAGAAGCCAAGCCTTTGTCAGCACCAGTTCCTGATACTGTATAAGTACCAGCGTCAATAGAAAATTTCAAGAAACCAGCATTTTTAATTCCAACGTAAGCCAAGAAAATACCAATACCAGCCGAAATCGCTGATTTCAATACAGCTGGAATGGCTTCGATAATCATCTTACGAACTTTAGTTACTGTGATGATAAGGGAAATAATCCCACAAATAAAGACCATTGCCAAGGCTTCTTGCCACGTGTAACCAAGGGCAAAGACAACTGTGTAAGTAAAGAAGGCATTCAAGCCCATTCCTGGTGCTTGTGCGTAAGGAAGGTTGGCATAAAAAGCCATCATCAAAGTCCCTACAACCGCACCAATAATAGTCGCTAGAAAGACACCTTGAGCAGGCATACCAGCTTGCGAAAGAATTGAGGGATTGACAAATAAGATGTAAGACATGGCAAAGAAGGTAGTCAAACCAGCCGTAACTTCTGTACGAACGTCAGTGCCATGTTCCTTAAGTTTAAAAAACTTTTCCATTGAACGTTTTTCTCCTTTTGGTAAGGTTAGTTGTGCGTTGCTTTTTGTTATTTTCCGAACAACTTCCTTATTCTACCAAAAGATCGTTCACTTTTCAACGATTATTTCTCAGGTTTTCGATCCAAAAAGACCAAACAAAGAATTTGGATAAAGGTAAACCCTATGACAAAATGCACCGCATCCCAACCAACGACATTGAGAATCTCAGCAACAACGGTTTTAGGACGTGTGAAAATATCCCAAGAATTCAGCCTTGCATAACGTCCAATGTGAATGGCAAAACTTGAAATAAACGAAAGCAAACCGATGAATATCAAACGCAGGTAATCATTTCTAACCTTGAAGGTTTCCATGATGTTTTTAAAACTCTCAATCCCACAAAGAACACCAAACAAAATGCTAGACACATAAAGCATGTATAAAATCAAGCTCGTCTTGTCCCACAAAACCGTACTAGCAAAATGCATGTGCACAATATCTGTTAGCATATAGAAGGTATTGGGATAGAAAAAGAGCCAGAGCAATAAGCTGGCGTACTTTACCACTCTAAAGCGAACATAGTACGTCACCAGTGAAAAGTCCAATGCCACCAAGGCCAAAAACATATTCCAAACCAAATCTGGTCCCTGCAAATTGTAGTGGTAGATACCAAAGGCAATCATCCCAAAAAAGAGATGAATAAAACCGATTTTTTTAATCATAGCGTCCCCCTTCTTTCTGGTTTTAGTTGTTGTCGATAGTAAAATTATAATAAATTTTTCTTAAAATGTTGTTAAAAAAGCTTACATTTCTAAAAATTCACCATTTTCAAAAAGAGCTTTTCGTTTCGTCCAACCTCCTTTTCTGTTATAATAAAAAGTATGAAAACTAAAATGATTGCATTAGATTTAGATGGCACTTTGCTGCGCCACGATGATACGATTTCGGACTACACAGTGGATACTATCCAAAAAATTCAAGAAAAAGGGCACAAGGTTGTGATTGCAACGGGGCGACCTTACCGCATGGCAGTTAAGCACTACCGTCGTCTTGGTTTAACCACACCCATGATTTCTTTCAATGGTGCCTTGACGCATTTACCTGAAAAGAAATGGGATTTTGAACACAGCGTCACTATTGACAAACGCTACCTTTTGGATGTTTTGGATATGCAAAAGAGCATTGAAGCGGATTTTATCGCCAGCGAATACCGCAAGAAATTCTACATTAGTGCGGAAAATCAGCAAGTGGTCAATCCAAAATTGTTTGGGGTTGAGGAAATCACGGACAAGATGACCATGGATATTACTAAAATCACGGAAAATCCTAATGCCCTTCTTATGCAAACACGTCACGAGGACAAATACGCTCTCGCCAAAGAAATTCGCCAACACTTCAATAACGATATTGAAGTCGATTCTTGGGGCGGTCCGCTCAACATTCTTGAATTTTCACCTAAAGGCGTCAACAAAGCTTACGCTTTAAACTACCTATTAAATGTCTTTAATTTTTCTCCTGAACAACTCATTGCTTTTGGAGATGAACACAATGACACAGAGATGCTAGCCTTTGCTGGTGTCGGTTATGCTATGAAAAATGCAAATGACGTTCTTTTGCCATTTGCAGATAAACAGACAGAATTTTCTAACAAAAACGACGGTGTGGCTAAAGAATTAGAAAAAATCTTCTTGTGAAAAACTTCTTTATTGGAGTTTTTCTTTTTTTCATTATTTTCAAAATCTTTCAACTTTCTTTACAATTTGATAACGAATATAATGACGTTGTAGTCCGATTATTTCATTTGGCTCTTTGTCAACTGTAGTAGGTAGATGAAAAGCTAACACCTAGAGAGGACGAACTTCGTCCTCTCTTTCTTTATGTTCAATGC
>NZ_JBHRZX010000031.1:0-27482 GCF_042649785.1 Streptococcus alactolyticus
AAATTGTTTATGCCATATTATTGTAACACCTTTTCAAAAATGTAGCTAGCTAAGGTGTTATTTAGTTGTGCACTTTTTCTCTGTTAAGTCAAAGAAATAACTTCTCTACTGGTTGAATTAAGTAGCTTCCGATAATGATTTCTTCTAGAAATCGTTGATATGCTTGACAAATGGTAGAAAAAGAGAAGATTTTGAGAATCTCCTCTTTCGATATAGTTTTATTAACTTTAGATGGCTTGAGTTGTGAAGCTGCGGCTTTCAAGCACACGAATCATAGCATCTGCGGTATCCAAAGCGGTAAAGAGTGGCACACCGTGTTCAATAGCAGAGCTACGGATAGCAGCACCATCTTCGTCACAACTTCTCTTAGTACCAACAGTATTGATAATAGCTTGAACTTTTCCTGTACGAACAAGAGCAGGAATATCGTTATCATCATCTTCACCGAGTTTATTAACCACTGTTGCATCTAAACCGTGTTTGGCAAAGAAGTCCGCTGTTCCTTGTGTTGCAAAGATGCTGTAACCAACGTTGGCAAAGCGTTTCGCCAAACTAAGAGCTTCTTCTTTGCTATCATCAGATACCGTAAAGACAACGTTACCAAAGGCTGGCAAGTGGAAGTAAGACGCTTCAAAGGCTTTGTAAAGAGCTTTTTCAAGGGTTTGGTCTGAACCCATAACCTCACCAGTTGATTTCATTTCAGGACCAAGAAGGCTATCTACCTTGGCTAGTTTAGTGAATGAGAAGACTGGTGCTTTGACGTGTACAAAGTCAGACTCAGGATAAAGCCCATCTTTGTAACCAAGGTCAGCTAATGATTTACCAAGAATCAATTGGGTAGCTACTTGCGCCATTGGGATATTTGTTACTTTAGAAAGGAATGGCACGGTACGGCTGGCACGAGGGTTTACCTCGATAACATATACCGTTTCATCTTTGATAACAAATTGGATGTTCATCATTCCGATACAGTTCAAACCAATTGCCAAGCGTTTTGTATAATCCGCAATCGTTTCTTGGATTTCTTTTGAAAGGGTTTGTGGTGGGTAAACAGCCATTGAGTCACCTGAGTGAACACCCGCACGTTCGATGTGTTCCATGATACCTGGAATCAAAACGTCTTTGCCGTCAGAAATGGCATCAACTTCGCACTCACGACCAATAATGTAAGAGTCAACCAAGACTGGATGGTCTGGACTGGCTTTAACGGCAGTTCTCATGTAAGAACGAAGGTCGTTTTCATTTTCAACGATTTCCATGGCACGTCCACCCAAGACATATGAAGGACGAACAAGCACTGGGAAACCAATATTGCGGGCTGCTTCAACCGCTTCTTCTTCGTTTGTTGCTGTTTGTCCTGGTGGTTGTGGGATATTCAAGGCTTTCAACGCTTGTTCAAAGAGGTCACGGTCTTCGGCACGGTCAAGGTCTTCTACCTGTGTTCCAAGGATTTTCACACCAGCTTTAGACAATGGTTCTGCCAAATTAATAGCTGTTTGACCACCAAATTGCACGATAACCCCTTTAGGTTGTTCCAATTCGATGACGTTCATCACGTCTTCAAAGGTCAATGGTTCAAAGTAAAGTTTATCTGAAATCGAGAAGTCCGTTGATACGGTTTCTGGATTTGAGTTCATGATAATCGCTTCGTAACCAGCTGCTTGAATAGCTTTCACTGAGTGAACCGTCGCATAGTCAAACTCAACCCCTTGACCAATACGGATAGGACCTGAACCAAGAACCAAGATTGATTCCTTACCTGATTTGATAGATTCGTTTTCCCACTCGTAAGTTGAATAGAAATAAGGTGTTTCTGATTCAAATTCAGCTGCACATGTATCCACCATTTTGTAAACTGGGATAATCTTGTTTTCTGTACGAAGTGTGCGAACCTCGTCTGCTGTCATGTTCCAAAGCTCTGCAATTTTACGGTCTGCAAAACCATTGCGTTTGGCTTCTTTCAACAATGCAATATCCCCAACGTTAGTAGCCAAGGCTTGCTCAATTTCAAAAATGTGAAGCAATTTATCCAAGAAGAAAAGGTCAATTTTGGTTAATTTAGATAATTCTTCGATGGTGTAGCCACGGCGGATAGCTTCAGAAAGATAGAAAAGACGGTCATCTTGGGCACGAACAATTTTATCAACCAAAGCATCATCAGTTACATTTGCCAAATCAGGCATTTCATTGTGGTAAACACCGATTTCAAGCGAACGACAAGCTTTCAAAAGTGACTCTTCAATGTTACGACCGATTGCCATAACCTCACCAGTCGCTTTCATCTGAGTTCCTAAGCGACGTTCACCATGTTCAAATTTATCAAATGGGAAACGTGGGATTTTTGCAACCACATAGTCAAGAGCTGGTTCAAACATGGCATAAGTCGTACCAGTAACTGGATTGACCATTTCATCAAGTGTCAAACCAACCGCTATTTTCGCTGCTAATTTCGCAATTGGGTAACCTGTTGCTTTTGAGGCAAGGGCAGATGAACGTGACACACGTGGGTTAACTTCGATAACATAGTACTTGAAGCTATTTGGGTCAAGGGCCAACTGAACGTTACATCCTCCTTCGATTTTAAGGGCACGAATGATGCTCAAGCTAGCATCACGCAACATTTGGTTTTCAATATCTGAAAGGGTTTGTGTTGGCGCAAAAACGATTGAATCCCCCGTGTGAATACCCACTGGGTCAAAGTTTTCCATGTTACAAACCACAAGAGCGTTGTCTGCCGCATCACGCATTACTTCGTATTCAATTTCTTTGAAACCAGCGATAGAACGTTCAATCAAACATTGGGTTACTGGTGACAATTTCAAACCATTTTCAGCGATTTCACGCAATTCGTCTTCATTGTCACACATACCACCACCAGTACCACCAAGGGTGAAGGCTGGACGAACAATGACAGGATAGCCAATCGTATTTGCAAAATCAACCGCTTCTTCCACCGTGTTAACAATTTCAGATTCTGGAATTGGCTGATTAAGGTCTTCCATCAATTGTTTGAAGAGGTCACGGTCTTCGGCTTGGTCGATTGCTGATAATTTAGTCCCCAACAATTCAACACCTAATTCATCAAGGATACCAGCTTTTGACAATTCCATTGCCATGTTAAGACCTGTTTGCCCTCCCAAAGTTGGTAGTAGGGCATCTGGACGCTCTTTACGGATAATGCGTGTCACAAATTCTGTTGTAATGGGTTCGATATAAACCTTATCTGCAATTTCTTTATCCGTCATGATTGTGGCAGGGTTTGAGTTTACAAGAACAACGCTATAACCTTCTTCTTTGAGGGCCAAGCAGGCTTGCGTTCCCGCATAGTCAAACTCTGCTGCCTGACCGATAATAATCGGACCAGACCCAATCACCATAATTTTTTTAATATCTGTACGTTTTGGCATTGTTTTCTCCTATTTGTCAACTCTCTGATTGACTTTAAATATGTGACTGACTGTTGCATCAGTCAGATTAAGTAGTTAGCGACACAAGTAAATCTGTTTAGCGAGTGACTTTTTCATTTTGAAAAGCATCAATCAATTCCAAGAAATCATCAAACAGATAGCTTGCATCGTGTGGTCCTGGTGCAGCATCTGGGTGGAATTGCACTGAAAAGGCTGGGAAATCGCGGTGGCGAACCCCTTCAACAGACTTGTCGTTAATTTCTTCGTGAGTTACCATGAGGCAATCTGGTAGAGTATCACGATCCACCGCATAACCATGGTTTTGACTGGTAAAATCAATACGTCCCGTTGCAATTTCACGAACAGCATGATTGAAACCACGGTGACCGAATTTCATTTTATAGGTTGTCGCTCCATTAGCTAGGCTGAACAATTGGTGTCCCATACAGATACCAAAAATTGGAATTTTACCTTGCACACCACGAATCATATCAAGGGCTTCTGGCACATCTTCTGGGTTACCAGGTCCATTTGACAACATCACTCCGTCAGGATTCAAGTGAAGAATTTCTTCAGCTGTAATATTGTAAGGCACGACGGTCACATTACAGTTACGTTTTGAAAATTCGCGTAAGATAGAATGTTTTAGTCCAAAGTCAACCAAAACAATATTTTTCCCCACACCAGGTGCTGGATAAGCTGTTTTTGTTGAAACTTGCTCAATGTTATTGGTCGGCAAGACAGTTGCTTGCAATTGAACTTTTAGGTGCTCAATAGAATCACCATCGCTTGCAAGAGTTGCTTTCATAGTACCGTGTTGACGGATGATTTTAGTCAAAGCACGTGTGTCAATTCCTGAAATGCCAGGGATATTTTTAGCTTTCAAAAACTCATCCAAGGTCATCTGATTACGCCAGTTATTAGCCAAACGGGCATTTTCAGAAACCACCACACCCTTACAAGTTGGGGTAATAGATTCGTAATCATCACGATTGATACCATAATTTCCCACCAAAGGATAAGTAAAGGTCAAAATTTGACCGTTGTAAGATTGGTCTGTAATCGATTCCTGATAACCTGTCATACCAGTATTAAAAACAATCTCACCTGTCACATCAAGGTCAGCACCAAAAGCTGTTCCCTCGAAAATTGTACCATCTTCTAAAATTAAAAGTCTTTTTGCCATATTTTTTCCTCTCGTTTGCTCTCACGGGAGCACTTTAACGTTGTTTATTAACTAGCAGATACCGTCTTACGCTTTGCCATTAAGGACTGCTTCAAGAATTGCCATACGAACAAATACACCATTTTGCATTTGTGTGGCAATACGTGATTTAGGAGCTTCCACCAATTGTGATGCAATTTCGACATCACGATTGACAGGAGCAGGGTGCATGATAATTGCTGATGGTTTCAAACGATTGTAACGTTCTTGAGTCAAACCATAACGGTTATGGTAGGTTTCTTTTGAAAAACCTTTGTCACTGTCATGACGCTCATGTTGCACACGCAACATCATCATCACATCAACTTCATCCACAATCTCATCTAAATCAACGTGCTTACCATACACATCAAATTCGTCTGAATACCATTGTTCTGGACCAGCAAAATACAACTCTGCTCCAAGGCGTTTCAAAATTTGCATATTTGATTTGGCAACACGCGAATGCGTAATGTCCCCCACGATAGCCACTTTTAACTGTTCAAATCGACCAAATTCCTCATAAATCGTCATCAAGTCTAGCAAGCATTGGCTTGGGTGTTGTCCTGAACCATCGCCCCCATTGACAATTGATGTCTGAATGGTACGACTGCCGATAAGCTCTTTGTAATAATCTTCTTTGGCATGACGAATCACACAGATATCGATGCCTAAAGAACTCATCGTTAAAATGGTATCGTAAAGGGTTTCGCCTTTATTGACTGAACTTGTTTTAGCGTCAAATTCGATCACGTCCAAACCTAATTTTTTCTCCGCCACTTCAAACGATTTGTGTGTTCGTGTTGATGATTCAAAAAAGAGATTTGCCGCAAAATATTGTCTTTCAGGTGTGAAATGGGCTTCGTTCTTTTTAAAAGCAATGCCACGTTTAATCAAACCTAAAACTTCTTCATTGGTCAATGTTTCCATGGTGACCAAATGTTTTAACGATACCATATTATCTATTATAGCCATTTTTTAATCCTTTTCTGGAAGAATTTGATATAAAAGAATTCCTAGAAGAGTTGAAAGTGCCACACCTGTGATTTGCAAACCAGCCACTTGTAGGGTCAAGTTACCGATTCCAGATACCAAGATAACACTTGCAATCAACAGGTTTTTCTTATTATCAAAATTTACCTTGTTTTCAACTAAAATTTTCAGACCACTTGAGGCAATCACACCAAATAAGGCAATTGAAATACCCCCAATGACTGGTGTTGGGATTGAAGACAAGAGAGCTGACACCTTACCGATAAAACTCATCACCACTGCAATCACTGCAGCTCCAGCAATGACGTAAACCGAATAAATTTTATTAAGCGCCATAACCCCGATGTTTTCACCGTACGACGTTACTGGCGGTGCACCAAAGAAACCAGCGATGATTTGTGCCAAACCGTCACCTGTCAATGTGCGGTCCAAACCTGGATCCTTAAAGAAATCACGACCAGTTAAACTATTTAACACCATTACGTGTCCAAAATGCTCTGTCATCGTTACAAAAGCAATTGGCGCCATGGTTAAAATAGCACTTGGATAGATTTTAAAATGATAATCAACAAATAAAATGTCAAAATCAGGAATTTGGAACCACGGTGATTGGGAAACAGCTGAAAAATCAACAATGTTTTGACCCGTCACGGCACCAACAACTATGGCAAACACATAACCAACAATTAAACCGAGCAAGATAGGCACTACCGCAACGATTTTCTTGCCATACATATTAAACAATATAACCGCTAGCAAGGTAACCAAGCCAATCAAAAGGTAGGTAAAATTGTACTGGCCGTCTTTTAACATGACATCATTGACAGCAGTTGTTGATAAACTCAATCCAATCACAACGATGATTGGTCCAACCACAACAGGTGGTAAAACCTTATCAATCCAAGCATTACCAGCAAATCGCACAATCAAGGCAACCAGCAAGTAAACCAGACCTCCTGCCATCGCCCCTTGGGCAACAGCTGCAATACCATCTGTTTTCATCAACATTTGCATGGTTGCGATGTAAGCAAAACTTGACCCCATATAAGCTGGAATTTTATACTTGGTCACTGTTAAGTGCGCCAAGGTTCCTAAACCACTTGAAAACAGGGCTATGGCTGGATCAATTCCCACCAAAATCGGAACCAAAACCGTCGCACCAAACATGGCAAAGAGGTGTTGGAATGATAAACCAATCAACATCCCTGGTTTGGGCATCTCATTAACGTCGTACTTGATATTATCCACTAATCCACTTCCTTTCTCATAATCCCCAGACACAAATTAGTTAGGATCTACGATGCTAACACGGTCTTTACCGTCGATTTCAATCACTTCCACAATGATTTCTTCTGTGGCGCTTGTTGGGATATTTTTACCGACATAGTCCGCACGAATTGGCAATTCACGATGTCCGCGATCCACCAATACGGCTAGGCTAACACGCGCAGGACGACCAAGGCTAACCAAGTTATCAATAGCAGCACGAATAGTACGACCTGTATAAAGCACATCATCCACCAAAATCACATCTTTACCTGTGATATCAATTGGCATGATTGTTGTGTCTTCTTCCACTTTAATATCATCACGAAATGGTTTTGTATCCAATTCACCGATTGGAATATCAAGATTCTCCAATTGTTTCAAACGGTCTTGGATACGACGAGCAATGTAAACACCACGTGTTTTGATTCCCGCAAGAACAATGTTATCAAGATTTTTATTGCGTTCAATAATCTCATACGTGATACGTGTAATCGCACGTTTCATGGTAACATCATCAACGATTTCTTTTGTCTTCATCTCGTAAACCTCACTAAAAAATATACAAAAAATCTCCTTAACAACAAGGAGATTCCACAAAATATAGGTACACCAAACCCTAGATGCACACTTCTTTTATCGTTCTCTCCTTGCCTGCCTCACGGGACAGTATTAAAGGATATATCTACTCTCTTATCATACCAAAACTATCCCATTTTGACAAGCGTTTTACTAACCTAAACCTAAAGCTTATGAGCGCAAGTCTTAGTGTCTCAAATTTTCCAACGTTTCTTGGAAAATAGCTGGTGGTTCTACGGAAAAGCGTAAGCTTTCGCCAGTCGTTGGGTGGGTAAATCCAAGGGTTTGAGCGTGCAAAAATTGCCCATTACCTTTCAAGGTTTTGCGAGGACCATAAAGCGGATCCCCTGCCACAGGATGACCAATATAAGCCATATGTACCCGAATTTGGTGGGTACGTCCTGTTTCCAAGGTCAATTCTACCAAGGTGTAATTGCCAAAGCGTTCCAAGACTTTAAAATGAGTTACAGCTGGCTTACCTTTAGCCGTAACAGCTTGTTTTTTGCGGTCTTTTTCAGAACGTCCAATAGGTGCCTCAATCACGCCACGATCATTTGAAATATTGCCATGCACAATAGCCAAGTACTTGCGTAATGATTTCTTGTCCTTTAACTCTTCAGCCAGTGCTTGGTGGGAACGATCGTTTTTAGCAATCATCAACAAGCCCGATGTGTCCTTGTCAATACGATGCACAATACCTGGGCGAACAACCCCATTTATTGAAGATAAATCGTGAATATGATACATCAAGGCATTGACCAAGGTCCCTGAAGTATGCCCTACTGAAGGGTGAACAACCATTCCTTGTGGTTTGTTGACCACGGCAACATCATCATCCTCGTACACAATGTCAAGCGGAATATCTTCTGCCTCGTATTCTAAGACTTCTGGTTCAGGCAAGTCGTAAGTGACAAGATCCCCTTCTTTGACGCTGTATTTGGCTTTGACAGCTTTGCCATTTACCAAAATATTCCCATTTTTAATAGCTTCATTGGCTTGACTGCGGGACAATTCGGTCAAATCTGCCAAGGCCTTGTCCAATCGAATCCCTGATTCTTTAATGATTAATTCCATCTTCTCCTTCTCTCCACAACACAATAAATAACATCACAACACCGACGGTCAAATAAGAATCGGCGACATTGAAAATGGCAAAATCCATGAAATCCAAATGTACCATATCCACCACATAACCAAGGCGAACACGATCAATGAAATTGCCCAATCCACCCGAAATAATCAAACTCAAGCTCAACAAGAACCAGAACGAGCCATTAAGATTTCGGATAAAGTAATAAATAGCAGCCCCCACGACCACAATCGTTAAAATCACAAAAAACCATTGTTGATTTTGCAAAATAGAGAATGCCGCACCATAATTGCGCAAATAGGTCAAACTAAAAATAGGTGGCAACCCCTTATGAATGCTGCCTAAAGGAATGTGCTTGACAATCCATAATTTGCTCCATTGGTCCAAGGCGACCAAAACGACCATTAAAAGTGGAAAATAAAGATATCGATATTGTTTCATTTGACTACCTCTGGGCTAAATTCAGCGAAATAATCCTTCATCGCTGAAACGAATTTAAGCGCACAGGCCGACAAATTCTTATCACTACGCTTAATATAAACCATTTTATTATCTAAATCATCTTCAAGCGGTATCACAGTGATACCATTCACACTGCGACTATCTAAAAAGCCAGACCCAGTCGCATAAGCATCTGTTCGCTCCAAAATACCATTCAAAGTCGCTCTATCAGTAACATTGTAAATACAAGGACTGTCTGTCGTATCCACAAAATTTTCAGAATAATAGAGATACTCATCTTTTTCCTGTGTAAATCGCACCGTTGGAAAATCTACTAAATCACTCATGAGCAAACTACTTTTGTCTGCCAAGGGGTGATTTTTCGCCAAATAAATGTGAGTCTGAAACGGAATAAGCTCCACAAATTCCAAGCCCTGCTTTTCCATACGCTGCAATAAGCCTTTACGATTTTGGTTATTGAGATAAATGATACCAATCTCACTATCACCTTGTGACACCTCATCTAGAATCCTCATCGTTGTTGATTCAAATATACGAAAATGGCGATGCTCAGGATGCAATTTGGAAAAAGTGGTAATCAACGGAGGTAAAAAATCATAATGCTGACTAGCAATTGAAAATTCAGGCGAATCCTCTGATTGTGAAAAGTGTTTTTCAAAGGAATCAAACGTTTTCACAACATCCAAGGCTTTTTCATAAAAATTCATTCCTTGACTCGTCAAAACAGCCCCAGTCGTCGTTCTTGTAAAAATTTGAAAACCCAACTCCGTTTCCAAATCTCTGATAGCAACAGATAAACTCGGCTGACTCACAAAAAGCTTCGAAGCTGCCTCTCGAAAGGTCCCGCTGTTAGCAATCGCTACCACATAGCGTAATTGTTGTATATTCATACTACCTTATTCTTTCTAAATTCATCTTCTCCATTATATCAAAAAAATAAGCCAAACGCTTGCTTTTTCTGATGACTAAGTTATGGAAACAAGGCACTTTAGTAACACGGTCAAAAATGTACAAAAAAACTTCCTGATTTCTCAGAAAGCTTTTCTCATGCTATTTCTAGCCTTATTTTGCGATAGGGTAAACAGAAACTTGTTTTTTATCGCGACCTTTACGTTCGAAACGTACAACACCTTCAACTTTAGCGAAGAGTGTATCGTCACCACCGCGACCTACGTTTACACCTGGGTAAATGTGAGTACCGCGTTGACGATAAAGGATTGATCCACCTGAAACAGTTTGTCCGTCAGCTGCTTTAGCACCTAGACGTTTAGCTTGTGAATCACGACCGTTTGATGTAGAACCTCCACCTTTTTTGTGGGCGAAAAGTTGCAAGTTAGCAAGATTCATTTTTAACATATATAGTGTCCTCTTTTCAAATTAGTTTGCGATGACCTGAACCGACACAAACTCTTGAGAATTTTCTGCCAAGTTCGTCATCCCTAAAAGAAAGCTTCCAAATAAAAGCTGAACTTTCTCATCCGTCTTTCGCGTTATATGAGAGATATCAATCTTCATATAACCGCCATCAATTTCATCAATCGCTAAATCAGCCTTGCAATCTGCCAACACTTCTAGCGAATTAACCAGGTTAATCGACAAGGTTGAAACGGCTGCACATACGATATCAAAACCATACTCGCCACTGCCAGCATGCCCAGTCAGCTCAACGCTTTCTAGGTTACCTTTACGGCGAATAAAGGTTGCATGAATCATAAGGATAAATTAAGCGTTGATGGCGTTGATAACAACTTTTGTATAAGGTTGACGGTGACCTTGTTTACGGTGGCTACCTTTTTTAGGTTTGTATTTGAAAGTAACAACTTTCTTTTGTTTACCTTGTTTTTCAACAGTACCAACAACAGTAGCACCTTCAACAACTGGTGTACCTACAACAGTTTTGTCTCCACCAACAAGAACAACTTCGTTAAATGTTACTTCTGAACCAGCTTCAACATCAAGTTTTTCAACATAGATCGCTTGACCTACTTCAACTTTAACTTGTTTTCCACCAGTTTTGATGATTGCATATGTGCTCATCGTGCACCTCCTATAAAATTAGTTACGGGAAATCCCGTTTTGTGAAGACTCGCCTTGCACCGTGAGCTACGCTACTTAATGAAACGGTGTTCGCGCGGTTGCACAGGATGTGCATTTAGTCAACAGTCTCATTCTATCATGATTTATCTCATTAGGCAAGATATATCTCTTGATTTTTTATAGAAAAATTAAGTCAAGTCAAACGAGGTTTTAATGAAGCCTAGCAAAGCTTGCTTGGTAAGGCTATCTGCCTTATGAATATCTAACGACGGATCTGTTGCCATAACTTGGTAGATTTCATTGCCTTCATGATAATAATAAGCAGTCAGCTGGAAACCATTTTTGGCATAAAATGCCACACGTTTTTGGCGTTGGGCATAATTATCTGCTGACTCATCCAGAGGCTCAATAGCCAAAATGATGGGACGATTGCCTGCTACTTTTTTGATATCTTGTAAAATGGCACTACCATAACCACGTGAGCGAATCTTGGTATTGACCGCTAAAAAGAAAAGGTAAAGCAAATCGTCATTTTGCAGTAGGTAAGCTAGCCCTACAAAAGAGTCGCCGTCATAATAGGCATAACAGTCTGCCAAAGGACGATAGGTATTTAAAATTAGCGGTAAATAAGGTAGGCGCTCCACTTTTGGAAAAGCCGTTTGATAGAGTTGCTTGACTTCTCTGTACTGTCTTGAAAAAAGAGTCACTTTTTGACGTGTTAATCCCATTGTAAATTCACCAATTCATTCGTTTCTGCATAAGCTGTATCCACTTTTTCTTGCATAGTGCTATCCAGCAGATGACGGTATTTGCCTCCCTCGATAAAGTCTTCTAAAACCAGCGTGCGGTAATCAGACAAGGTAAAACCTTCAGAACCAACAACGCCCTTGCTCCAAACCCAAACCATCGTCGGGTGGGCAGACACATTTTTAATGCGTGTTTTCCCTTCTTGTTTTTCAAACGTGACATCCAATAACAGACCACGCTCAGTCCAAATGTCATCCACCGTTTCCAGTCGTTGATTGGAAATGAAATTTCCCATTGAATAGAAAATGATTTTCTTTTCGCCGTCTTTTTCAACCACTTCACAAGGTTCAGGAACGTGTGGGTGCCCACCAAAAATAGCATCTGCACCCCAATCAATCATTTTATGATAAAGTTTCACTTGCTCTTCGGTTGGTTCCAAAGCGTATTCCGTTCCCATTTGCGGCATGACGATGGTTACATCGGCTTTTTTCTCTGCCTCTTGAATCTCCGCTTTTATCTTATCTTCTGACAAATCCGATAGATGCTTTTTGTACTCACTATCTGTCAAGGTCGCTTCCATGCCATTATAACCATAAGAATAGCCTAAAATGGCAATTTTAATTCCATTGACGTCCTTAATCAGAAAATCTTCCTTGTCACGATTTTCTTGATAAATGCCAATGCAATCCATACCCAAGTCTTCAAAAGTATTGACCGTTTGTAGAGCCCCTGACAAGCCCGAATCCAAAATATGATTATGTGCCAAATCAACAACATCGTATCCTGTTTCTTTCATGGCTAGGGCAATCTCAGCAGGCGCATTAAACAAAGGGTAGCCAGCTAAGGGATAATCTGAACTGATCGTTCCTTCATAATCCCCAATCGTCAAATCAGCACTGGAAATCCAATCGGTCACATATTCAAAAAAGGGCAGAAAATCATAACTACCATCGGCTTGTTCAGCACTTCCATATAAGCCATTGTGAATTAAAATATCCCCATTTGCCATGACACGCGCTGTTTGAACACTATCTGCTGATTCGTCCTTGGGAGCACTGGTCTGTCTTTTTTCAAAAAACAGGCTGTAAATCCCAGAACCCAAAAGACTCAAGACAATAAAAGCAAGACACCATCTTGTTGTTTTTCGATACATCACCACACCTCCATGCCCATTATATCATGATAATGTGATGAAAACCGAAATGAAAAAGAAGAAAAGCTATTGAAAATAGCCTTCCTCCTTACAATAAATCATCAATCATGTCATCAACGTCATCTGAATCAGCTTGAGGGGTGATGGTTGTCACTTTGATGCCAGCAACTGCACGTTCAACCAATTCTTCAACTGCCATGCGTTTTTCGTATTGTTCCACATTTTTGATTTTTGGATTGGTTTTTGGTCTGTCTGGTGCAAAAATGGTACAACAATCCTCAAACGGTTGGATTGAAATGTCGAAAGTATCAATTTTTTGAGCAATATCAATGATTTCCAATTTATCCATTGTCACCACAGGACGAATAATTGGTGTGCACGTTACGGCATTGATAGCTTGCATGCTTTCCAAGGTCTGACTAGCCACTTGCCCAAGGCTTTCCCCGTTGATGATGACTAAGCCACTGCGTTCTTCACGGATACGGTCTGTAATACGCATCATGAAACGACGGGTCAAGGTCATCAAGTAAGCTTCTGGCGCTTTTTCCTTGATTTCTTCTTGAATTTCCGTAAATGGCACTTCGATAAAGGTAATATTGCCACCAAATTTGGTTAATTTTCGTGTTAAATCCTGTGCTTTTTTCAAAGCACCTGGGCTGGTATAAGGTGGGCTAGCAAAGTGTACAGCTTCAATATCAACACCACGTTTCAAGGCTAAGTAACCTGCAACAGGCGAATCAATACCACCTGACAACATAAGCATTCCACGACCTGCCGTTCCAACAGGAAGCCCGCCAGCTCCCTTGATGTTTTCATAAGACAAGTAAGCAGCTTCTTCACGAACTTCTACTTGCAGGTTAATGTCTGGTCCTTTCATCTTAGCTTGGATATTTGGCAAGACGTCAAAAACAGATGAACCGAGGTATTGATTAAGCTTACGACTATCCATTTCAAAGGTGTGATCGCTGCGTTTGCTAGTAATTTTAAAGGTCAAACCGTCATGGTAAACATCTTGCATCACTTCTTGGACAGCTTGTTTAATGCTTTCCAAGTTTTTCTCAACCTTGTAAGACGGTGAAAAAGCTTGAATTCCAAAGATGTTTTTCAAAGATTCTGCCACAGGCACATAATCCGTACCATTTAGGAAAATGTGGGCACGGTCACGATTGGCTGTGATGGTCACATCAGGGTAGATTGATAGGACGTGCTTGATGTTTTGCTTTAATTTATTGATAAAGCGCATCCGATTTTTACCCTTTGTAGAAAGTTCGCCATATCGAACCATAATTTCTGAATATTCCATTGCTACGTCACGAGAGAAATGCTCTCATTCCTTTCTATAAAATTATCTCACTTTTTGTGTTTTATGGTAAATTTGTTTGAAAATGGTCAAAAATTGCTCGACTTGACTCATATCATTGTCATCATCAAGGCTAATTCTGACAGCTGATTGGGCCAATTTGCTTGGTACGCCCATCGCCACCAAGGTACCTGCTGGGTGCCCTGCTTTAGACGAACAAGCGGATGTGGTTGAAATGTAAATCTCATGTTCTTCAAAAGCGTGAACAATCACTTCCCCACGCACCCCTTTGATGCCAAAGGTTAGGATATTGGGAGCAAAGTCATCGGTTTTTTCAGAAAAGATTACCACATCTGAATAAACAGCCAAAGCGTCATAAATGACAGCTTTCATTTTGGCAATACGTGGTAGAGCCACGGTTTCTTTTTCCAAAGTCAAGCGCAGCGCTTTTGCCGTTGCAGCAATACCAGCCACATTTTCCGTTGTCGAACGAAGGCCATCTTCTTGCCCTCCTCCAGTCAAAAGAGGATTCAAACGTTTCCCAGCTTTTTTGTAAATAAAACCAACGCCACGCACACTGTGGAATTTATGCCCTGAAAAGCCGGCAAAATCCACACGCTCTGTCAAATAATCTGCCACTGGAACTTTGCCAATAGCTTGGACGGCATCCACATGGAAGGTAATACCTGGCTTGTCTGCTAACACATCTGAAATCGCTGCAATGGGCTGAATAGAACCAATTTCATTATTGACCGCCATAACGGAAACCAAGATTGTCTCAGGACGCAACAAGTCCGCTAAAGCCGCCACATCCACAAACCCACGCTCATCAACAGGAGCATAAGAAACATCAAAACCGTGCTGGCTCAACCATTTGGCTGATTCTTTCACAGCTGGGTGCTCAATGTCAGACACAATAATGTGATTGCCTTGGGGCTCTTTTTCAAAGGCGACACCTTTTAATACCCAGTTATCCCCTTCGGTTCCACCAGAGGTAAAGACAATCTCATCGGTGTTAACACCCAGTAAATCCGCTATTTGCTTGCGACTTGCTTCTAAAATACGACTCGATTTTGTCCCCAAGTTATGCAAACTAGAGGGATTTCCAATAATTTTACTCGCTACTTCTTGATAAGTGCGTAAAGCCTCATCGTACGGAATGGTTGTAGCTGCGTTATCAAAATATATCATAGCTTATTCCTTCAAAAAAAATCAACACTATCATTATAACACAGTCTTAAATATGTGGAAAAGGTTTCTCTTTAGTTTTCCATAAGACTTTCTTGTTAGTATAATAGTGGTGTCTTAGCGATGCTATTGAAAACATGATTAAATGCTGGACATTTAAAAAGAATGTTCTATAATAGAAACATACGTGAAAAGGAGTAAACTATGCCTCAACATTATTCAAGACGTGAACATTTAGAAACGGAAAAAGAAGAAAAGTCTGCTACCCCAACAAAACATATTAAAACGGGATTTTCTGCCCTTCAAAAAACCGTCGCCCTTGTCGGTTCGATACTCAGTATCATCGTGGCTATCATTACCATCAATAACGCCTTAAATAGTTCATCAAGTTCTAAACCCAATCACAAGTCAACAACCACGACGACCGTTGTGATTAAAGAAAAAGATGATGATGACAGAGATGATAGTAAAACAAATATGTCAGATTATGATAATGACTACTCTGCTCCCGCCGCTGCAAACAATAATACAACCAATAACGCTAAAACATCTGATGCCACTACTAATGGAAACACTAACAGTAGCTACAGTTCAAATACAGATAACACCGCAAGTTCTAGTGCTGCTGATACACAACAAAGCACGAGCACACCATCTAGCTCAACCCCGGCTTCTAGCAACACTACTGCAAGTAGTAATGCCGACACAACGACTGGAAACTAATCTCACTTCGTAACATCATACCAATGGAATAAGCAATTATTCCATTTTTCAATCGCTAAAAATACCTATGAACTATACACAAACACTTGATTGGATTCATTCGTTCAAGGCAAATGGGCGCCGTCCTAGTCTTGAACGAATGCGCTATTTACTTACTCTGCTGGATAACCCACAAGACACCTTTCCTGCTATCCATGTTGTTGGAACAAATGGCAAAGGTTCAACAACTAGCTTTTTGCAACACATTTTAACGGCTTCTGGCTACCACACAGGAACCTTCACATCCCCATTTATCACGCGCTTCAATGAACGCATTGCTATTGATGGAAAAGCTATCAATGACCAAGCTTTGGTGGCCGTTGCCAAAGTCATTCGACCGATTGTGGATAGTCCTGATTTTCAACATAAAGTTGGCAGAGTGACTGAATTTGAGTTGGTAACCACCTTGATGTTTTACTATTTTGCAAACATGGCTAACGTGGATATCGCTGTTATTGAAGCTGGCATTGGAGGCACTTATGACTCGACCAATGTTTTCAAGGCGCTAGCTGTCATTTGCCCGTCGATTAGCTTTGACCACCAAGAAACGCTAGGAAATACTCTGACTGAGATTGCGAGTCACAAGGCTGAGGTGCTAAAAACAGGGGTTCCCTTTATTTTTGGGAAAATGGCAGAGCCTGTTGAACAAGTTTTCAAGGAAAAAGCAAAGCAGACCCATTCCCCTATTTATGCTCTGGGACATGATTTTTCAATCGTTTCAAATGGCAGAGCTTTTGATTTCAAGAGTCCAAAGGATAATTTGTCATCTATTCAACTCAAAATGCTTGGCAAGCACCAACAAAGCAATGCTTCTTTGGCAGCCATGACCGCCCTATTGTTGCAACCGTCCTTTTCTGCCATTTCGCTAAAAACAATTAGAGAAGGGCTAGAACAGACTATTTGGGCTGGTCGGTGTGAATGGCTAGGTCCTAATCTCATGCTAGATGGCGCCCACAACGAAGATTCCATTGCGAAATTAGTTGACTTGCTCAAAACGGAATTTGCCGATAAAACTATACACATCTTATTTGCAGGCTTGCGCCGTAAACCTTTGGCACATTTGCTGGAAGAATTGGCTGACTTTGATGTAGCCGTGACCACGTTTGATTTTTATCAAGCACAGGCCTTGGAGGATTACCCAGCGTCATACACCAAGGTTTCCCATTACAAAGACTGGCTGTCACAGGTTAATGACAATCCTGAGGACTTATTTGTAGTGACAGGTTCCCTCTACTTCATCTCCGAGGTTAGAAATCACTTATTGCAAGCATAGGAAAATCTCCCACCTGATTGCTAGGTGGGAGATGCTTTTTTACTGCAAACTTTCTGCAAATTTACGTTTAATGAAATCAGCTGAATAAGCTAATTTTTCCTCTTCTTCTGCTGGCAAGCTTAGGCTGATTTGCTCAATAATACCAACACGGCCGACAATGGCAGGGTAGCTGAGGTAGGTGTCAAGCGGTTCATAATAATTAGAAACCGGCAATTCTTCGTGACTATCTGAAACAACCGCAAGCGCCAAACGAATGGCTGCGCTGGCAATGCCATAGCTGGTGTATTTTTTGCCATAAAAGACAGTGTGTCCACCAATCATGGCTTCGTGAGCAATCTCGTCCAAAGTTTCCCTGTCAGTGAAGCTTGCAATAGGTTGCCCTTTCACTCGGACTTGACTCCATGCCGTAAATTGAGAATTGCCGTGCTCTCCCAAATTATAACCATAAACACTACGAGCATCAACACCAAAACGTTCGGCCACCGCACGTTTCATTCGCGCCGTATCCAACAAGGTTCCCGTCCCAATGACACGTTCCTTAGGTAGTCCTGAATAGTGTTGGTATAGACTTGTGACCACATCAACAGGATTTGAAATGGCGATAATCACGCCGTTAAAGCCAACTTCTTTGAGGCGTTTCGCTACTTGTGGCACTTCTTTAGCTGTAAATGGCAATTCTGCAAAGCGATCTGCATTTGGATTGTCCTGCAAAGCAATATTTCCCAAGGCTGAAATCACCACATCTGCATCCGCCAAAGCCGCATAGTCATTAACCACGATATTGGCGTGCTGATTGAGATTGGCTGCTGCATCGCGGAAATCCACAGCATCGGCCGTCACCTTTTTCTCATTTGTATCAATCAAAACATAGTCATCAAATGCTCCTTGAGCAATCAAACCGTGAGCAACCGTTGAACCGACATGTCCCATTCCAATAATTCCAACCTTACGCGACATAAAACCTACCTCCTTGTGATATTACTCCACATTAGAGCCCTTTCAGCTAAAAAATACGAAAGAAACCTAACAACTCATGTCAGGTTTCTTTTTTTTATTTCACTAAATCTTGCAAAGGACCAAAAACAATCTTTTCAATATCTGCTACATAAACAGACAAGGCTTGTTGGGCATCAAGGTAATCTTTCAAAACAGGATTACCCTCAATTTTGGCACCGAGTTCTTGCATTTTGGTTTGCTCATCACCTGTTGGCATTTGCCCAGATTGGATTTTAGCATAAAGGCCTTGTTGGAAATCTGTAAATTCCTTGAACAAGTCTTTAGCTACTGGGTCAGCCTCGATAGCCGCACGACTTTCTTCAGATTTTTTGTACTCAGGAAGGGCACGAATACCACGTTCCAATTCATTTGCTAAATCATAAACATTTGCCATTAATCTTCTCCTTAATTAATATAAACATTATAATCTGTGTGTTCGCTAATTGCTTGCTTGGCACGTTCTAAATCTTTCCTATTTTTGAAAGAGATTTGCAAAATACCATTGATATCCTCGCGGTTTTTCTCGTTAATATGGATATTCACCAGCGAAATACCTCGAAGCAATTCAAGAATATCCAAAATCACGTCTTCCTTGTCAGGAATATCGACAAAAATATCAAAACTACTTTCCACGCCACCACGCTTGTGAATGGTCATCTGTTGACGTGTGTCACGCGCATGGTAAAAATAATCCCAAATAGCTTGGTCATCACTTTGAACAATCAATTTGGCAACCGCGTCCAAACGGTCTTGAAAATCCGTAATGCGTTCTAGAATGGCTGTTTTATTGCTCAAAAGCACGCTGGTCCACATGGACGGGTCACTTTCTGAAATTCGCGTCATGTCACGAAAACCACCTGCCGCAAATTGATTGGTCATCTCGTGTTCAAGAGCATAATCCCCAGCCTGTTCCATCAGACTAGCTGCCAAAATATGGGGAAAATGGGAGATTTGGCTGGTCACACGGTCATGCTCGTCCGCATCAATCCTTATAAATCGTGCATTAAGCCCTGTCAAAAGGTCTTGGATTTCTTCTATCGTTCCTTCTGAGGTTAAGACAGACGGCGTCAAAATGTAATAGGCATTTTCAAACAAGGTCACATCAGCTGCCAAGGGGCCTGATTTGTGTGAACCTGCCATAGGATGCCCACCCACAAAACGAATGGAACGATTAGCGAAGACGGACTCCCCCACAGCGACAATCTCAGATTTGGTTGAACCTGTATCTGTAATAATGACCTGATCCTTCAAATCCAAATCATCCAATTGTTTCAGGATGTCAATCGTGGGTTTTATTGGTGCCGCTATGATAATGATATCACTGATAGGAGCTAAATCTTTCAAGTCTGTCACTAAATCATCGACAATCCCACGTTCCATTGCAATGGTGCGTGATTTTTCTGACGTATCATAGCCAATGACCTGGTAATCAGGGTGGGCACGCTTAATGCCCAAGGCGATTGATCCGCCAATCAAGCCTAGACCGATAATCGAAATGATTTTATTTTCCATCCTTGATTTTTCCCCCATCACACAAGCTATCTCTGTGTTTTTTAGAAATGTTTGACATAATCACGGTGTCTAGCAACCGCATCTTTTAGTTCTTCCAAATTATCTGACGAGAATTTATCTAAAATTTCATCAGCAATAACGGTTGCTACAACAGACTCCATGACAACACCTGCCGCAGGTAGAGCTGTTGGATCTGAACGCTCAACCGTTGCCTTGTATGGCTCGTGCGTTTCAATATCCACTGACATCAGTGGCTTGTAAAGCGTTGGAATAGGTTTCATGACACCACGTACAACAATGGGTTGCCCATTGGACATCCCACCTTCAAATCCGCCAAGATTGTTGGTGCGACGTGTGTAGCCTTCTTCTTCATTCCAAAGGATTTCATCCATTACTTGACTACCTTTGAGATAGCCGTCCTTGAAACCTAGCCCAAACTCAACACCCTTGAAGGCATTGATGGATACCACGGCAGCTGCGATTTTCGCATCGAGTTTTTTGTCCCACTGAACATAAGAACCAAGCCCGACAGGAACACCACCAACAACCGTTTCCACGATACCACCAATGGTATCTCCATCTTTTTTGATCTGGTCAATATAATCCTTGATTTCTTGCTCACGTTCTTGATTGACAATAGACACTTCAGATTGGCTAGCCAACTCCTTGATTTGAGCGACGGTCAAACCTTCTGGAACGTCAATTTCTTTTCCGCCAAAAACAACCACGTGATTAGCAATCTCGATATCCAATTCTGCCAAAATACGCTTAGCAACCGCTCCAACAGCAACACGCATCGTGGTTTCACGCGCTGACGAACGTTCCAAGGAATTACGCAAATCATCAAAACGATATTTCATGCCTCCAACAAGGTCAGCGTGCCCTGGACGTGGGTGCGTGATTTTGCGTTTGGTTTTGAGCCTATCCTCGATATCTTCAACCGCCATAATGTCTAACCATTTTTGGTTGTCTTTATTGATGACATGAAGGGTGATTGGCGCGCCAGTTGTTTTTCCGTGACGCACACCAGAAGTGATTTCCACTTTATCCGATTCGATTTTCATGCGTCCGCCACGACCGTAGCCACCTTGGCGACGTTTCAAATCGCCGTTTATATCCTCAGCCGTCAAAGGAAGCCCCGCAGGAACCCCCTCGATAATAGCCGTTAAACGCGGTCCGTGTGATTCACCAGCTGTTAAATATCTCATTTTATTTCTCCAAATACGCTTTCATCTCTTCAAGTGGTATCTGATTGATGGCTGCACGCCCCAATTCAGGAACAATGACTGTCTTAATCATGTGTCCGCGAGCTTTCTTGTCATGTTTTAAAGCATTATAAAGCTCATCAACCTGCCAAGGTTGGTAATCCGTTGGCAAGCCAAATTTTTGGCACATGTTCTCAATAGCTTGGGTAATGCCTTGTGGCATCAAGCCTTTTTTCTCAGCCACACGAGAGATTTGCACCATACCAATCGCGACTGCTTCACCGTGCATGACTTTGCCATAACCAGCGGTTGCTTCAATCGCATGACCAATGGTATGACCAAAATTAAGGTAAAGGCGGACACCATTATCCAACTCATCCTCAACAACAACCCTGCGTTTCACATTACAAGAACGGTAGATAATGCTTTCAGCATGGGCCAAAATGCTCTCAGGCGAACCATCCATTGCAGACAGTTCTTCCCAAAGTTCCACATCATCAATCAATCCGTACTTGATAACCTCTCCCATACCTTCGATAAGTTCACGTTTTCCGAGGGTTTGGAGAGTTTCAGGATCAATTAAAACCCCATCAGGTTGGGTGAATGTCCCGACCATATTTTTCGCAAAAGATGTGTTGACGCCTGTCTTGCCACCAATAGATGAATCCACTTGAGCTGTCAAACTCGTTGGTATTTGCAAGAAATGAATTCCACGCATATAAGTTGACGCGACAAAACCAGCCAAATCACCAACAACACCGCCACCTAGAGCAACGATGCCATCACTGCGAGTCATCTCGTGTTTAACAAGAAATTCATAAGCCTTATTGACTGTCTTAAGATTTTTAGACGCTTCACCTTCTAAAAAATCAAAGACAATAGCTTCAAAACCAGCATTTTCAAGGCTTAATTTAACTGTTTCAGCATATAAACTGCCCACACGATTGTCCGTGATAATAGCAATTTTTTGTGGTTGCCACAATGTCGCCACCCAATCACCCGCTTTTGCTAGGGCACCCTTTTCAATCACAATATCGTAAGGGGTTGGAAGATTAACATTTAGTTTCATACGCGTCACCTACCTGTTATTCTTATTTTGTATTGTATTTTTCTTCAAGCGCTGACCAAATTTCAGCCCTGTTATTCTTATTTTGTATTGTATTTTTCTTCAAGCGCTGACCAAATTTCAGCAGTTGGCATGGTTTCTCTCGTCCAACATTCAAAGGCTTCAGCTGCTTGGAACAAAAGCATACCCAAACCATTTAACGCTGTTAATCCTTGACGGCGTGCCAAGGCTAAAAATGGCGTTTCAAAAGGTTGGTAAATGGTATCTGCTACCAGAATACCTTCTGGGAAGGTGAAATCTTCTGCGATAAGCATTGATATGCCGTCCATTCCCACGCTTGTCGCGTTCACAAATAATTGCGATGCCAAAACCTTCTCTTGAATCAAAGAAACATCCTCAACAGGGTAAACGTCAATAGATACGCCCTTTTTATCTGCTAATTCTTGTGCTTTTTGACGTGTTGCTTCTAAAAAAGCTGTTTGGTTGAAAATGTTAATGTGACGAGCGCCATTAAGTGCGGCTTGTGCAATAAGCGCCGTTGCTGCTCCGCCACCTCCAAGGATGGTCATGGTCTTATCTTTGACATCAAAATCAGCAAAAGTCGCTAAACTTCTAAAGAAGCCAATGCCATCAGTGTTGTGCCCAATCAATTTGCCGTCACGATGAATAACCGTATTAACCGCACCAATCAATTGTGCCGAGTCTGTCAATTCATCCATGTAAGGAATGACTTTTTGTTTGTAGGGCATGGAAATATTGACACCAAACATATCGTAGCGTTTGACATTTTCCAAGGTTACTTTGAGGTCTGCTTCTGGAATATCCCAAGCCACATACACCCCATTGACACCTGTCTTATCAAAGGCATAATTATGGATAAATGGTGAAATAGAGTGCTTAATTGGAGTTGCAACCACCGCTGCTAACCGCGTGTATCCATCAATTTTCATTAAGTACCTCCCTGATATGTCGCAAATCTTGTAAGGCGATTTGTCCTGGTGCGCTAACTTGGTCTAGGCAAGCAAAAGACCAAGATGACCCAAAAACATCCACCGCAAGACGTGACGAACGGCCGAGTTTGCCCATTGACATGGTGGCATACTCTTGCTCTGGGTTTAAGGTTTTAAACCCACGAGTGTAATTCATCAAATCCAAAACATCTTGTTCACTGTTTGGCATCACGGCAATCTTAACCACGCGCGGTGCCAAAGCTGTCAACTCAGAAAACGAAGCCATAAGATTTTCAGGTGTTTCTTCAAAATTATGGTAAGACAAAACCAGATTTGAAAACTCTAACATTTCCTGAAAAGCTGCTTTATGTGAGAAATACTCAAAGTCAATGTAATCTGGATGATAAATGGCATTGATGTCTTTTAACAAGGCAACATAATCCTCATCAGATATTTGCATCTGACCGCCTTCTTTATCGGTACGAATCGTAAAAAGAATTTCTCTGCCTGCAAAGGTTTCAAAGATAGCTGGGGCAACGGTCATAATGTCGTCTTTTTTCAAAACATCCGCACGCCATTCGATAATATCAGCTCCTTCAAATTTTGAAGCGTCAATATTCTGGGCCTCTTCTAAACTTTTAGGCATTATAGGTACTACTATTTTCATTTTTTAACCCTTATTGTAAATACTTTCAAATAATTGCTAACAGCGTCTGCCTCGTTGACTGTGAAATCACTTGGCAATTGTTGTAAGCGGAGGTAGTCATGCTTAACAGAAGCAAAGCCCTTTTCCAATTGCTTTTTGAACTGTGCTACTGAGACATTTGACGCATTGGTAGAGGCAATAATGATGCCGTCATCTGCTAGAATGTCTAAAGCTTGACTAATAAGTCGATGATAATCTTTAGCGACCGAAAAAGTGTGCTTTTTATTACGGGCAAAACTTGGTGGGTCGATAACAATAACATCAAAGGTCAAGTGCTTACGTTTAGCGTATTTGAAATACTCAAAAACATCCATGACCACAAAATGGTGAGCTGCTAAATCCAATCCATTGCTCTCAAAATGCGCTTTTGAGAGTTCACGAGAACGTTTGGCCAAATCCACAGACGTGGTTTCAACAGCACCACCCATGGCTGCCGCAACGGAAAAAGCTGCTGTGTAAGAAAACATATTTAAGACACGTTTTCCCAAACCCAGCTCGTTAATCAAGGCATTGCGAACATCATGTTGGTCCAAAAAGATACCTGTCATCAAACCGTCATTCATGAAAACACTGTACTTAACCCCATTTTCCAAAATAGTAAAATGGCTTGGTGCTTCTTGGCCGTAAAGGTGAGCTGATTCATAATTCAACCCTTTGAATCGAATTTTCTCATAACCGCCCTTGATTTCAGGATAAGCTTGTTGAAAAGCCTTCACAATCGTGTCACGGTGTTGGTAAACAAAGGGATTGTACCATGAGAATACAGCAAAATCAGCATAACGGTCAACCGTTATACCACCAAAATTATCTCCATCTTGGTTAAATAGCCGATAAGATGTCGTAAAATCAGAATTTTCAAACGGTTGACGCCGTTCTTTGGCTATTCGAAACAGATTAAAAAAATAAGCTTCCGTTAGTGTTACTTTTTTAGGGCTCAAGAACCAACCACGCCCCTTATTTTGTCGAGAAAGATAAGCTGTCCCTAAAAACTGGTGCGATTGATTATAAAGCCCCACCAACTGGTCATCGCCTTTAGCCTGATAACAATCTTTATCATCTAAAAGCTGAACCCCACGTTTTATTTTTTTTTCTGTAGAAGAGCCTACATATAGTTTATTCATAAAGCTTATTATATCAAAATTTTGTGCGTTTTCCTACTATTTTTTGCATTTCTTCTGGCTCCCTAAAATAAATTTATGTTATAATCTTAACTGAGATTTTGTCTTTAGGAAAAATAAAAAAAGGAAGTTCCTACAGTGAAAAAATTGAAACAGGTTATCTCACACGTGTTGAGTACACGTTTGGGATTCATTTTAACACTTTTATTGCTTTATTGGCTAAAAACCATGTGGGCTTATCATATTGATTTTACCCTTGATTTAGGAAATTTCTATCAAGTTATCCTATCCATTTTAAATCCCATCCCATTTGGTTTGTTCTTATTAGGGTTAAGCCTTTATATCAAACGAACCCGAACCTTTTATATTGTGAGTTGGATTACTTACACGATTTTAAATATCCTACTCATTTCTAATGTCATTTATTTCCGTGAATTCTCTGACTTTATTACCGTCAGTGCCATGCTAGCAAGTAGCAAGGTGTCGGCTGGTCTAGGGGATTCTGCTATTAACTTACTGCGTGTCTGGGATATTGTTTATATTCTAGATTATATTATTCTTATTACGCTTTTTGCGACGAAGAAAATCAGCATGGACCCGCGTCCATTTAACAAGAGAGCAAGTTTTGCGATTACAGCACTTTCAGGGTTGCTCTTTTCAATTAACCTCTTTATGGCAGAAATTGACCGTCCTGAGTTGCTCACACGTGGTTTTTCAAACGTTTATGTCGTTCGAGCCTTAGGTTTGCCATCGTTCACCGTTTATAGTGCCAATCAAACCTACCGTGCTGAAAAAGAACGAAGAGAAGCTACTGCTGATGATTTGGTCAAGGTAGAAGATTATGTCAAAGAGCATTACGCCGCTCCCGATCCTAAATACTTTGGTATCGCCAAAGGCAAGAATGTTATCGTGCTGCATTTGGAAAGTTTCCAACAATTTCTGATTGACTACAAGTTAGATGTTGATGGGCAATCCTACGAAGTCACACCATTTTTAAACTCGCTTTACCATTCAAAATCAACCATTTCATTTGCTAATTTCTTTAACCAAGTTAAGGCTGGTAAAACATCCGATGCCGAAACGTTGATGGAAACCTCACTCTTTGGACTGAGCAGCGGTTCTTACATGGTTAACTACGGTGGTGACAATACCGCTTATGCCGCTCCATCTATCTTGGCACAAACTGGCGGATACACCAGCGCCGTATTCCACGGAAACGTCGGTTCTTTCTGGAATCGTAACAACGCTTATAAACAATGGGGTTACAATTATTTCTTTGATTCTTCTTATTTCCAAGAACAAACCGATAAAAACTCCTTCCAATACGGTCTAAATGATAAGTATATGTTTGCAGACTCAATCAAATACCTTGAGCATATGCAACAACCATTCTATACGAAATTCATTACCGTAAGTAACCATTATCCTTATACTAGCTTAAATGGCGAATCTGACGAAGAAGGTTTCCCACTCGCTAAAACCGATGACGAAACCATTAACGGCTACTTCGCCACTGCCAACTACCTTGATGCTTCTGTTGAAGCCTTCTTCAATTACTTAAAAGCATCTGGTTTATATGATAATACTATCGTTGTTCTTTACGGAGACCACTACGGTATCTCTAATTCACGTAATCCAAGCTTAGCACCATTGCTTGGCAAGGATTCAGAAACGTGGACCGAATACGACAATGCCATGTTGCAACGTGTTCCGTTCATGATTCATATTCCTGGTTATACTGATGGTTTCATTAGTGATACTTATGGCGGTGAAGTTGATGCTTTACCAACACTTCTTCACTTGCTTGGTGTTGATACCAGCCACTTTGTTGAACTTGGACAAGATTTGCTCTCACCTGAGAACAATCAAATCGTTGCTCTTAGAACATCTGGTTACTACATCACACCAACCTATACTAGCTACGGTGGACACCTTTATTACACCGCAACTGGCGAAGAAATCACTAACCCTGATGAAAATACCGTCGAAGCCACGAAGAAAATTCGTGATGCGGCAGCTGAGCAATTAGCTATCAGCGACGAGATTCAAACAGGTGACCTGTTACGTTATGATAAAGACACTGGTCTTAAAACAGTTGATGCGTCATCAATTTCATATACACATTCGCTTAAAGATTTGAAAGCTATTGAGAAAAAACTGGGCGACGATTCAACCAGTCTATATAGCCAAAACGGCAACAAATCAACAGCAGACTTGTTCAAAGCACCTAGCTACATGCAACTTCACGAAAGCTCAACTAGCACAACAAGTTCTGAATCATCATCAACAGAAGCCTCGTCATCAGAATGATACCACACCAAAAAGCTCTTACTCCTATTTAGGAGTAAGAGCTTTTTTATTCTTATATTCCAAAAAATAGCAAAAACATACTAAGATTAGTAGTGAGAAAATCTCCGACGGGAGAAAGTACTCTCTACTTTTTCTTTTATGTTAAAGTAGTGGTGTCT
>NZ_JBHRZX010000032.1:0-31294 GCF_042649785.1 Streptococcus alactolyticus
GACTTTTTTTCTACACTCAAAAAGGCTCCATAATCTCCACGGTGGTTTTACCCACTACAGAAATTATAGAGCCTTTCTTTTCCTCAAAATCAGCTAACAAAAAAGACTCCACTTTACGTGGAGCCTATTTGAATAGTTTGAACAGAGTTTTCTACGATATACAGGATAATTACAATAAGTGGTATTCGTGGAAGAGTTCTTCGATATAAGTGCCCTTAATCTTCTTGAGGGTTTCTTTAAGAATGGCTCTTTCAGCCCAAGGAAGGTCAAGTTCATCCAATGATTTTTGGTCGTTCAAGTAATAGAAGGCGTTTAATAGCATGCGCACGTCAAAGGCAGAAGCGAATACTTCTGGCACACCACGGTCAACATGTAACAAGGTGTAAACAGCTTCCATAGCGGTTCGAACAGAGTATTCTGTTGTAAAGACAGTATCTCTTGGGGTTTCGGCGTAATTTCCGATAAAGGCAAGGTTTTTACTGTGTTTTGGAACAACTAATGGACGGTCTTTGCTGCCACGTGGCATGAAGTAAGTGGTGATGTACGGCATGTGACAGGGAATGGTTGACGCAGCACTGGCAATGTCTTCAATTTGGTCTTCTGGCACACCAATATGGTAAAGCCATTCTTCACAAAGTTCCTTACCGCTACATTCATCAGGACGTTTGGCAATGTAATTACCTTCGCGGTCAGTGTAAAGAGCGTAGAGCCAAACAACAAGTTCGTTTTCTTTTTGAACTTGGAAGTGTGGTTGACGGCTGATAGAATAACCTAACAACCAGTTAGAATCCTTGATACTGGTTGGTCCACTTGTAACGATAGAACCGCTGTAAGGGTCCTTATGGTTGATGTTTTCAATGTAAGGAGCCACGCGTTTATCTTTGAAAGTGATTGTCGCAGAAATGGTCCAGTTGCTATCAGGAATGTTTTCACAGAATTTTTCAGGGTGACCGAAGTCGCTATCTTGAGCGGCTAATTTCTTCCAAAGTTCCCAGCTGGCACCAAGTGGATGTTCGACAGGAGCAGGGTGGTCATTGTCACCAAAGGTAGAACTTTCAGTGATCGAACCATTTGTAACAAAGACAAGGTCGTCTTTGCTCAATGAAAGGCTTTCGCGTTCACCATCTTTAACCCATTCAATTTTAGTGGCGATCTTATCATTTCCAGAGCGGTTGACCAAGATGTTGGTAACGGTTGTATTGTATTGGAAATCAACGCCTTTTTCTTTCAAGAAGTGAACAAGAGGCAAAATCAATGATTCGTATTGATTGTATTTGGTAAATCGAAGAGATGAAAGGTTCTTCAATGTCCCAACGTGTTGGATGAAACGCATGAGGTAACGACGCATTTCCATCGCACTTGCCCAAGGTTCAAAGGCAAACATGGTACTCCAATAAAGCCAGAAGTTTGATTCAAAGAATTCATCGCTAAAGACTTGATTGATTTGGACATCGTCTAGTTGGCTTTCGGGTATCAAAATCAAGTGAATGATTTCTTTAATAGCTTTTTCAGAAAGGGTTAATTGACCATCGTCAGGAATGGCTTTACCACGTTGATGAATGGCACGTGTCTTAGCATAACTAGGGTCTTCTTTGTTTAACCAGTAAAATTCATCCAAAATAGAATGTTCAGGATTGTCTAAAGATGGAATGGAACGGAATAAATCCCAAAGCACTTCAAAGTGAGGTTCCATTTCACGCCCACCACGGATGACATAGCCTAAACGTTCATTTTTAATCCCATCCATGCTACCACCTGGTAGCCCTAATTGTTCAAGGATGTGGATGCGTTCGCCTGGCATTTGTGCATCACGGATAAGGAAAACAGCTGTTGACAAGGCAGCTAGACCTCCACCGACAATGTAAGCCGATTTGTTATCGACATCTTCAGGTTTTTTAGGACGAGCAAAAGCTTCGTAATTACCATTTGAATAATACATACATGTCAACTCCTTATCTAAATTCATTCTCATTAAACCCCATTATGAGAAAAAAGAACATAGACAAATTGTGGAAAGTGTATAGATGTTAGACACTTTGGTAGATGTGTCTAGTTATAATTGCTCAAGGACACGGCTGATGTGTTGCGCTAATGCTTCAGGATTTTCTTTTAAGCCAGAATCAATCCAGTCTAAAACAAAACCGACCAAAGCGTATTTGTAAAAATTCACACGGTAATCTAGCTCTGTTCCGCTCAAGTTTGGGTGTTTTTCTTGTACGATTGGATTGATAAAGCGGTAAATGCGGTCATATAAAAAATGCTCCAGATAATTGCGGTTTACAGAATAATAGGTGTTGCAGACAAATTGCCGATTGTCTTGAATGTAATGAAAAATAGCCAAAAGCTCTTCTTGCCAGGTGCCTGAGTTGGCAGCTTGATTTAAAATCGTATCCCCATCCATGATGTAAATACGCTCCAAAAGGTCGTACAAATCATTGAAATGGTAGTAAAAAGTTTGGCGGTTGACATTGAGCTTTTTGACCAATTCGGTAACGGTCACCTTATCAAAGGATTTGTCCTGCATGATGTCTTTTAAGGCCTTGGCAAAGGCACGTTCTGTTAAATTATTCATAATGTCCTTTCTTGATTCGGTCTTCATTGTATCATGATTTGCCTAGAAAAACCTGAAAAAAGAGAAGTCTCTTGCGGTATGGTATAATAAGATGATTAGAAATACGAAAACGCTTTTAAAGAGATGATATGGGCATTTTAGGATAAAGAGAAAAAGATTGAGGAGGTTGGTCATGGCAAGGGTTTATGTGGCAGATGATGAGAAGAATATTCGGGACTTGATTGCTTCTTTTTTGTGTGAACAAAGTTTAGAGGTAGAGGTGTTTGAAACAGGGGACCAGTTGTTTTTGCGCTTTTTGGAGGAAGAAGCGGATGTAATTATTTTGGATGTGATGATGCCAGGCACCAGTGGCATAGACATTGCTGCTCGTATTCGAAAACAATCAGATGTTCCGATTATCTTGTTGACGGCGCGTGATGGGGACGAGGACTTTTTGCAGGGCTTTTCAGCAGGGGCAGATGATTATTTTACCAAACCGTTTTCCTCTTTGAATTAAGCTTGCGGGTGAAGGCGATTTTGAGCCGTCATGCCACGAGTTCTAAAAAAAGCGACGCGGATGTGATTGCCTACGAAGGCTTGACCTTGTCAGAAAAAGAACGGCTTGTCCTTTACAAGAAAGTCCCATTGAAACTGACCAATACAGAATTTGAGTTGTTGAAAATGCTCCTCAAACATCAAGAGGAGGCCATTTCTCGCCAAGACCTGCTCCAGCAGATTTGGGGTTATGAGGAAGATGTGGAAACGCGTGTGACAGATGACACCATCAAACGCTTGCGAAAAAAATTGAGGGAGGTTGACAGCCATGTCCTTATTGAAACGGTTTGGGGTTATGACTTCAAACTCACCAAGAAATAAGAAGAGTCAGCTAAGGGCAGACGATTTTGGCAGCGACAGGTGCGTTTTCGCACAACTTTGTTTGTGCAACCTCTAGCCATTCTCATGCTGTCATTTATCATGATTTTGCTGGTTTTTAACACGCTTTTGCGTATTTTTATCGCTGAGCAAGCCATTACGGCCATGCAAATGCAGTACGCCACTCTGGATGCCTATCATTCAGGGGAAAAATCACCTCAGAAAACCACGGGCAATATCTTTGAAACCACTTATGTAATCGTAGATGACCAATTTGACATTCAGTACATTTCGGCTTCTTTGTACGATTTATCAGAAAAGACGATTTCCAAAAAAGTGGTCGATGATTTTATCAATCACCCCAAGGCAGATTGGTCCTATCGGGAGTCGTCCAATTATTTTCTAGCGCAATTGCACCAATTTCGAAAAGTCAGGGTAGATGGCGCCAGCTACATGGTCAAGATGAAAAGTTATTCTGGGCAATTAGAGGGAAATTATATTGCCAAAAGTGACGCTCAATCGTCTAAATATTATGTGTTTGTATTTGCTAATGTTACTCCCATCGAAGAATTTGAATCCTACATTAACATCTTGTTGTTGGTCATGGTGATTGTGGGCTTGGTAGCTAGCCTTAGCATTTATGTGACTTCACGAAAATTGGACCGCAATTTTAGCAATCTCAAATCTTATATTTTACGCCTTGGCAATCGGGAAAAAATGGAGGACGACCCACATTTTGCCTACCATGAATTTAACGAGGTCCGCGAAACAGTGGACCACATGAGTGATTTGATTGACGCCAACCAACGCAGCCAGCAGCTCTTCTTTCAAAATTCCTCTCATGAATTGCGGACGCCTCTCATGTCTATTCAAGGTTATGCTGAAGGGATTCGCGAGGGGATTATCCCCAATACGCAAGAAGCAGCTGGTATTATTGTTGATGAGAGTGATAAAATGGCTCATTTGGTTGAGGATATGCTGACCCTATCCAAGATGGAATCTATTCAAACCCAGTTGCATCTGGAGCCTGTAAACATCACAGATTTGCTTTATGACGTGACTTGGCGATTAAAAGCGACCGCAGATGAGCGTGGCCTTGTCTTTGTGCACCACTTTAGTTCTGAAGAAGTCGTGATAGAGGGTGATGAGAAGCTATTGGAACGCGCTGTTTCAAATATTGTGTCCAATGCTATCCGTTATGACAACAAGTACCTGACTATTTCAGTTGAGCAGCTGGAAACGGGTGTTCGTATCGAGCTGGCAAATGACGGTGAACCCATTGCTGCAGATGACCTTGAGCATCTTTTTGAACGCTTTTACAAGGGCAAATCAGGGCAATTTGGGCTCGGTTTAGCCATCACTAAAGAAATCATCGAACGTCATCAAGGCACGATAAGAGCCACTTCTAACGAGGAGAAAACCTGCTTTATCATTGATTTGCCAAATACCCAAAAGCATCTATGAGTTTTCATGGGTGCTTTTATCGTCGCAAATGCCAAAAAACTTGCCACAATTTTGCCGCAACTTTTCAAGACTTTGACCAAGATTTCTAAAAGAGCCTTAGGTTATAATAGAACCATACGGCAACGGTGTTCTTGTTAAAAGAATACCACGTAGAAATCGAATAGAACGCGAGGAGATATGATGACACAAGTTGGCAAACAACGACAATACATTCAAATCTTAACAGGTATCGGAGTGGTGATTTCGATTGCCTTGTTCATTTTCTTTCAGCAACACCAAAGTTACTTTCAGGTGGGCGGCGCTTTCCAACAATACCTCGGTCAAATGGGCTTACTAGCACCCATTATTTTTATCCTAGCACAAATGGTTCAGGTGGTTTACCCTATTATTCCTGGGGGCATGACTAGCGTCATTGGTTACATTGCGTTTGGTCCAATTTGGGGCTTTGTCTATAACCTCACAGGTATCTTTTTAGGGTCCCTCATGGCTTTTGCCTTGGCAAGACGTTACGGGGAAAATTTTGCCAGAGCCTTTGTTTCAGAAGAAACGTATAACAAATATATTGGTTACTTGGATAAAAACGATGGTAAATTTTATGAGAAATTTCTAGGTATTGCCTTTGCTCTCCCTGGTTTTCCAGATGATTTTTTGTGCATGGTTTCAGGTTTATCCCAAATGACCTTTAAGCGATTTACCTTGATTTTCTTGCTGACAAAGCCAGTTACCTTGTACCTATATACCATCGTTGCTTACCAAGGCTTTGGCTACTTGCTTGCCTTGTTGCGTTAATAAAAAAGCTTATTCAAATGAATAAGCTTTTTTGATAGGTTTTTATTCGGCAGCTTTTTCCCATTTTTTGGCTAGTCGTCTTGAGAAAGTTGAAATCGAAAAGTTGATAACAAAGTAAATCGCTGTGATAAACGCATACAAGGTAAAGACTTGACTAGGTTCAAAATAGCGTCCCATCAAGATTTGGCTTTTCCCAAATAATTCTTGAATGGCGATAACCGAATACAACAATGACGTGTCTTTGATGACCGTTACAAACTGTGAGATGATAGCTGGTAGCATTTTGCGGAAGGCTTGAGGGAAAATGATGTAAACAAAGATTTGGAAAGAAGTCATTCCTTGTGACAAGCCAGCCTCGGTTTGCCCTTTATCGACCCCATTTAGCCCACCACGGATGATTTCAGCTAAAGCCGCAGAGGTAAAGACGGTAAATGCCGTAATCCCAGCTGGAGTGGATTTCATTTGGAAAACCAAGAAAATGATGAAAATCCAAAGCAAGTTAGGAACGTTACGGACAAATTCGATGTAAATGCTTGAAATGATGCGAAGAACAGGATTTTTCCCATTACGCATCACGGCTAAAACTGTTCCAATAAGCGTTGATAAAACAATGGAAATAAATGAAATATAAAGCGTTAGCTGTAATCCTTGGAGGATAAAGCTAATATTCGTCGGTGTTAATACTGACATTTAGATTCCTCCTAAAGTGAATATGAGCGTTTGTTCTTTTCTTCTCGACGGCGTGCCCAAGTTGCAAGTGGGAAACACATGATGAAGTAAAGAACCGCCGCTCCAGCAAAGGCAGGAACGTAGTTAGTTGTTTCATAGGCCCAAGCTTTGGCTGTGAACATGATGTCTGCCCCAGAAATGATGGCAACCGTTGACGTATTTTTGATAAGGTTTACCACTTGGTTAGTCAACGGTGGTAAAATCGTTCGCACCGCTTGTGGCAAAATGATGAGGCTCATGGTTTGATTGTAGCTAAAACCTTGTGATAGGGCAGCTTCTGTTTGCCCTTTTGGCACGGCTTCAATCCCAGAACGGATAACCTCAGCGATATAAGCCCCGTGGTAAATGCCCACACACAAAACCGCTGTGAAAAAGGTTGAAATCATGATAGCCCCATTTGAGATAATGGCAAGTCCATAATACACAAACACGAATTGGACCAGCAGTGGGGTATTTTGGAAAATCTCAACATAAACCCGTGCAATCCCTTTTAAGACCTTGCTTTTAGACGAAGACATGGCACCAAAAACGACGCCCAGCAAAAAGGCTAAAATCAAGGCACAGGCTGACATACTCAAAGTATATAGAAACCCTTTTGCAAATTCACCGAAATTGGCAAAGAAATCTGCCCAACGTGAGAGCGCAAAAGGACTAGACGTTAATAAAAACATACGTTTCTCCTTTCTTAATTCTCGCTCGGTGTTGCAGGTGTTAGATGATATTTGTCATATAATTTTTGCAACTCTCCGTCAGCTTTCCATTCTGAAAGCAAGGTGTTGATATCGTTAATCAAGCCTTGGTTGGCTTTGGTCGCCGCGATACCATATTCTTGGACGTTAAATCCTTGGCTAAGGATTTTGGTTTTCTTGCTGACGTAACCACTCAAGATAGACTTATCCACAGAAAAAGCGTTGATGCGGTTAGCATAAAGCGAAATAGCCAACTCAGGATAAGAACCCAATTGCACAAATTTAAATTTGAGATGGTGGGCTTTGCCGTATTCTTCAATAGCTGCTTTGGTTGTTGAACCTTGTGCCACCCCAATAGTCAAGCCATTTAAATCGTCAATGGTTTTATAGCCTTTTGAACGGTCAACAAGGAAGCCAATCTCATCGTAGTAGTAAGGCTCTGAAATGGCATAAGATGCTTGACGTTCTTTGGTAATGGTATAAGTCGCAATCAAAATATCAATTTGCCCATTGTCCAAAAGGGCTTCACGCGTTTGAGCTGTTACGGGTGTGAATTCTACTTTCACGCCTAATTGTTTAGCGATTTTTTTCCCTAAATCAATTTCGAGCCCTTCGTATTGGCCAGCCTCGGCAGAATAATAACCAAAGTTTGGCACGTCTTGTTTGACCCCAACTTTTAACACGCCTGCTTTTTGGATTTTTTGAATGGCTTCTGAACTGCTATCGTCTGCTCTGACCTTACTTGAAAACAGGGTCAAGCTGATTAGTGCCATAACAGCGACAACTAGCATTCTGGTTAATTTCTTCATATCAGTGAACTCCTTTATTCTTGGGCAACATTGTCGCTGGTATGATTGATGACTTTACTTAAGAATTGTTTGGCGCGAGGCTCAGTTGGGTTGTCAAAGAAGCCTTTGACGTCTGTGGTATCCACTAGAATTTTACCTTCTGCCATGAAGATGATGCGGTCCGCCACTTCGCGCGCAAAGCCCATTTCGTGGGTTACGACAATCATGTTCATGCCTTCTTTGGCAAGGTTTTGCATAACGGCAAGCACGTCCCCAATCGTTTCAGGGTCAAGGGCTGAAGTCGGTTCGTCAAATAAGAGCAATTCAGGCTGCATGGCTAATCCACGAGCGATAGCCACACGTTGTTTTTGCCCACCAGAAAGCATACCTGGGTAAGAATCTTTGCGGTCCCACATATTCACATAAGTCAAATATTTTTGAGCGATTTCTTCAGCTTCTTGTTTTGATTTTCCAAGAACTTTCATAGGAGCCAAAGTAACATTTTCTAACACGGTTTTGTGAGGGTAGAGGTTGAAGTGTTGAAAGACCATGCCGACTTCTTTGCGGAGTTGCACAAGGTCTTTGGCAGACGCATTTACCAATTCATGCCCGTTAACTTTTAAGCTACCTGTTTCGATAGATTCCAAGGCGTTCATGGTACGAATGAGGGTTGACTTCCCAGAACCAGACGGTCCTAAAAGCACCACGACTTGTCCTTTCTCGATTTCTAGGTTAATATTTCTAAGCGCATGGTAATCACCATAGTATTTTTCAACGTTTTTAAATTCAATAAGTGCCACGAGTATCTCCTTTTTAAGATAGAAACAGTTAGATGTAAGCATATCTAACATAAGGGGTAAGTTAATGATATCATAGAGGGTCTTAATTGTCAAGTATTTTCAGAAAATTTAAATAATGTGTAACAATAGATATGGTGTTATCGTCAAAAAAGAGGCAAGTAAGCAAACAAGGTGATCAATATTTCCAATTGAATTCGAAATTTGTTATAATCAAGGGTAGCAGTTAGGACAATCGCTTACCGATTGTGGTGTGAGAATTTTTGAATTGTTGAAGAATGAAGAGGTGGCATATGAAAAAAATTCTTATTATTGATGATGAAAAACCGATTTCGGATATTATTAAATTTAATTTGAACAAGGAAGGTTATGAAACCATCACGGCTTTTGATGGTCGTGAAGCCTTGAAGAAATTTGAGGAAGAATCGCCTGATTTGATTATTTTGGACTTGATGTTGCCAGAATTAGACGGGCTTGAAGTGGCTAAGGAAGTTCGTAAAACGAGCCACATTCCGATTATCATGCTATCGGCTAAAGATAGTGAGTTTGATAAGGTTATTGGTTTGGAAATTGGGGCCGATGATTATGTGACTAAACCATTTTCAAATCGTGAGTTGTTGGCGCGTGTGAAGGCTCACTTGCGACGCACGGAAAACATTGAAAGTGCCGTGGCTGAGGAAAATGCCTCAACAACTGGTTCTGAAATTGTGATTGGGGATTTGGAGATTTTGCCAGATGCTTTTGTTGCTCAAAAACGTGGGGAAGATATCGAATTGACCCACCGTGAATTTGAATTATTGCATCATTTGGCAACCCACATGGGACAAGTGATGACGCGTGAATATTTGTTGGAAACGGTTTGGGGCTATGATTATTTCGGCGATGTTCGTACTGTTGACGTGACGATTCGTCGCTTGCGTGAAAAAATCGAAGACACGCCTAGCCGACCTGAATACATTTTGACCCGACGTGGTGTTGGTTATTACATGAAATCTTATGAATAAGGTAATGTTAGATTATTTTGAGCAAACGCTCCTCTTCCTTTTAGCTTTTGTAGCGGTTTATTTTGTGTATTTGGCGATTCGTGATTACCGCACGTCTCTTAATATCAGGCGTTTAAGCGGTAAGGTGCGAGAGCTGATTACAGGACAATATTCCGAAGACATTGTTATCAAAAAAGATAGAGATTTAGCAGAATTAGCAGCGCAATTAAATGATTTGTCAACCGTCTTTCGCTTAGCCCAAGAAAATTTAGCCCAAGAAAAAAATCGTTTAGCCAGCATCTTGTCTTACATGACCGATGGGGTGCTTGCTACGGACCGTGCGGGCAATATCACCATGATTAACCAAACGGCGCAGCAGCAGCTGAATTTGGAGCGCGTGGAGGCTTTGAAACTTAATATCATTGATATTTTAGGGTCGGACAGTCATTACACTTATCATGATTTGGTGTCAAAGACGCCTGAGATTGTTTTAAACCGTCGGGACGAAACGGGTGAATTTATCACCTTGCGTATTCGATTTGCCTTAAATCGCCGTGATAGTGGCTTTATTTCAGGGCTTATTGCCGTTTTGCACGACACAACTGAGCAGGAAAAAGAAGACAGGGAGCGTCGCCTCTTTGTTTCCAATGTCAGTCACGAGTTGCGGACGCCCTTGACCTCTGTCAAATCGTATCTGGAAGCTTTGGACGAGGGAGCGCTGAAAGAAGATATCGCCCCTAGCTTTATCAAGGTGTCTTTGGATGAGACTAATCGCATGATTCGCATGATTTCGGACTTGCTCAACCTATCGCGGATTGATAATCAGACGGTTCGTCTGGAAGTAGAAGTGACCAATTTTACAGCTTTTATGACCTCGATTTTGAACCGTTTTGACCAAATCAAAAACCAAGATACCATTAGTGGCAAGTATTACGAGATTGTGCGTGATTACCCTATCAAGCCCATTTGGCTGGAAATTGACCCAGATAAAATGACGCAAGTCTTGGATAACATTTTAAACAATGCTATCAAGTATTCGCCAGATGGTGGCAAAATTACGGTGAAAATGCGGACGACAGAAACCCAGTTAATCATTTCCATTTCTGATGAGGGGCTTGGTATTCCGAAAAAAGATTTGCCGCTTATCTTTGATCGTTTCTACCGTGTGGATAAGGCAAGAAGCCGTGCCCAAGGTGGTTCAGGGCTTGGTTTAGCTATTGCCAAGGAAATTGTCAAACAACACAAGGGCTTTATTTGGGCACAAAGTACATATGGAAAGGGCTCAACCTTTACGATTGTACTTCCATATGAAAAAGATTCTGAAGTTTATGATGAATGGGAGGACAATGAAGAATAGATGTCAGACAGTAGTTTTAAATATAGTATTTTAGCTTCTGGTTCAACAGGAAATTCCTTTTATGTCGAAACGCCTAAAAAGCGTTTTTTAATCGATGCGGGGTTGACAGGTAAGAAAATCACGAGTTTGCTGGCTGAAATTGACCGTAAGCCAGAGGATTTGGATGCTATCTTTGTCACTCACGAGCACTCTGACCATATTAAGGGTGTTGGGGTTCTAGCGCGTCGCTATCACCTTGACATCTATGCCAATGAAAAAACGTGGGAAACCATTGATAGCCGCCAAATGATTGGGAAATTGGACAATGTGCAAAAGCACGTTTTTGAACGTGGCAAACTCATGACCTTTGGTGACATTGATATCGAAAGTTTTGGGGTTAGTCATGACGCTGTGGACCCTCAATTTTACCGTTTGATGAAGGATGATAAGTCTTTTGTCTTGTTGACAGATACGGGTTATGTGAGTGACCGCATGGCTGGTATGATTGAAAATGCCGATGGTTATCTCATTGAAGCCAATCACGATGTGGATATTTTGCGTTCAGGAGCCTATCCTTGGAGTTTGAAACAACGCATTTTGTCTGACAAGGGACACTTGTCCAATGAGGACGGTGCCCAAACCATGATTCGCACCATTGGTAACCGCACGAAAAAGATTTACCTAGGGCATTTGAGCAAGGAAAATAATATTAAAGAATTGGCGCACATGACCATGGAAAATAATCTCATGCAGGCTGATTTTGGGGTAGGAAATGACATGACGGTCCATGATACTTCACCAGATGAAGCGACGCCATTAACAATTCTTTAAACAAAGCAAAGCTAGGTCAACCGCCTTTTGGTTGCTAGCTTTTTTAGATTGTGGAGATATTTCAAGCGAAATTGCGATTGGCTCAACATTTTTCACGACTTTTTGGTATAATAAAAAGGTCTATAACACTGTTTGTTAAGATGTGTGACAGGCAGCTTTTGTTGATGTCGGCGTTGCTAGGTCTATGTTGAAGGGAGATTTGTTGTGCAAGCTTTAAATGAAAAACTGAAGCAAGAATTTGGAATCGATTTCAAGGATAAGACGTTGTTGGAAACAGCCTTTACCCACACTTCTTATGCCAATGAACATCGTCTCCTAAACATTTCACATAATGAGCGCTTGGAATTTTTAGGAGACGCCGTTCTTCAATTATTGATTTCACAATACTTATTTAAAAAATACCCTAAAAAACCCGAAGGGGATTTGTCAAAAATGCGTTCCATGATTGTTCGTGAGGAATCATTGGCTGGTTTTTCACGTTATTGTGGTTTTGATGCCTACATCAAATTAGGCAATGGCGAAGAAAAATCAGGCGGTCGCCACCGTGACACGATTTTAGGGGATTTGTTTGAAGCCTTTCTTGGTGCTTTATTGATGGACCAAGGTGTTGAGGCGGTCAATGCCTTTTTGAACAAGGTCATGATTCCCCAAGTCGAAAAGGGTAATTTTGAACGTGTCAAAGACTACAAAACCACTCTTCAAGAATTGCTGCAAGGGCAAGGTGATGTGAGCATTGATTACCGTGTGTCTAATGAATCAGGTCCTGCCCATGCCAAGGTCTTTGAAGTGACGGTATTTGTTAATGATGAAGCCAAAAGCAAAGGTATTGGCAAGTCGAAAAAATTAGCGGAACAAGATGCCGCCAAAAATGCTTTAGACGCGTTGCAATAACTGTTTTGAAAGGAATTACGAAGGGCAATGCTCACCTATTGCAAGTGTTGAGCTGACTGTTTGAAGAGTCGTTCATGCTTTCTTAGGTGTGTTTGCCTTTTTTGTTTGATTATGCACTTAAAAGAAATCGAGATGCAAGGGTTCAAATCTTTTGCAGATAAAACGCTGGTCAGCTTTGACAAAGGGGTGACGGCGATTGTCGGACCTAATGGGTCTGGAAAATCCAATATCACCGAAAGTCTGCGTTGGGCGCTAGGAGAATCCTCTGCCAAAAGCTTGCGCGGTGGCAAGATGCCAGATGTCATTTTTGCAGGTACAGAAACACGTAAAGCCCTCAATTACGCTCAGGTAACCGTGGTGCTGGATAATTCAGATGGTTTTATCCCACAAGCTAAGGAAACCATTCGCATTGAGCGTCGGATTTACCGTAGTGGTGATAGTGAGTATTTGATTGACGGGCGCAAGGTTCGTTTGCGTGATATTCACGATTTGTTCATGGATACGGGCTTGGGTCGGGATTCTTTTTCAATCATTTCCCAAGGGCGTGTGGAGGAGATTTTCAATAGCAAACCCGAAGAACGTCGGGCTATTTTTGAAGAGGCTGCGGGTGTGTTGAAATACAAGACACGTAAGAAAGAAACGCAGACCAAACTCAATCAAACGCAAGACAATCTAGACCGCTTGGAAGATATTATTTATGAATTGGACACGCAAATCGTGCCTTTAGAAAGACAAGCTCAGGTTGCCCAGCAGTTTCTGGTTTTTGAAGAGGAACGCAAGCAACTGCAGTTGAGTATTTTGGTTGAGGATATTCAAACAGATCAAGCTCAGTTGGAGCAGTTGAAGAGTTCTCTGGCGACTGTGCAGACAGATTTGTCGGCTTTTTATGCTCAGCAAGAGCATTTGGAAAAGAAAAATCATGCCTTAAAAGACAAACGTCGCCAGTTGTCTGAAGCCATTTCCAAGGGGCAAGATGACTTGATGCTTGTCACGAAAACTTTAGCTGATGTCGCTCATCAGATGGATTTGATTACCTTCGAATCCAGCCAAAAAGAAGAGAAAAAACAAGCCACAAGTAGCCAATTACAGGAATTGAAAGCTACGCAAAGCCAATTGCAAGAAGAAGTGACACAAAAGAAAGAACACTTAAAGCAATTAAACGAGCAATTGAGCACTACGCGTTCGCAAATCAAGCACTTGGAAGCAGAGTTGCAGCAATTTTCATCGGACCCAGACCAAGTGATTGAGCATTTGCGTGAAGAATTTGTCGGCTTGATGCAAAAAGAGGCAGAGTTGTCCAACCGATTGACCGCGACCTTGGCGGACATGGATAATCAAAAACAATTATCGGCATCCAAGTCCGAAGAACTCTCAAAAACGCAGGCTAATTTAGCAAGCTTGCAAGAAGAAGCTAAGGCTGCTTTGGCGCATTTTGAAGCCTCTCGTCAAGACGTTAAGGACTTGCTAGATACTTATCAAAAGGTACAGCAAGAAACCAATCAGCTTGAAAAAGACTACCACAGCCAACAAGACAAACTCTTTGACCAATTGGATGTGATCAAGTCCAAAGAAGCCAGACAGGCCAGCTTAGCCTCTATTTTGAAAAATCACAGCCAGTTTTACACTGGTGTTAAGGCTGTTTTGCAAGCTTCAGCTCAGCTAGGTGGCATTATTGGTGCGGTGAGTGAGCACTTGACCTTTGACAAACATTACCAGACGGCACTTGAAATTGCTCTTGGAGGAGCAAGCCAGCACGTCATTGTAGAAGATGAGGCATCTGCGAAACGTTCCATTGATTTTCTGAAGAAAAAACGTCAAGGGCGGGCAACTTTCTTACCACTCACAACCATTAAGCCAAGACACCTATCTGCTCAAAACCGTTCACTACTAAAAGGTAGTCAAGGCTTTTTAGGTGTAGCCAGCGACTTGGTTGCTGTGGAGTCACGTCTAGATACCATTTTCCAGAATTTACTGGGAACGACGGCTATTTTTGATACAGTAGACCACGCCAATCAAGCAGCCCGCCGTTTGCATTATCAGGTGCGTTTGGTAACCCTAGATGGAACCGAAATCCGTCCAGGCGGTTCTTTTTCAGGTGGTGCCAATCGTCAAAATAACACGATGTTCATCAAGCCTGAATTGGATTACCTTGTGGCTGAATTGGGAGAATTGCGAAGCTTGCAGTTGCAACAAGAAAAGCAGGTTCAATCCTTGCAAGAACGCTTGAAAGCTCAACAAGAACGCCTGAAACAATTAAAAGCAGACAGCGAACAGGCACGATTTGCAGAGCAAAAGGCAGAGCTGGAATACCAGCAATTGGCAGAACGTTTGACTGATGTTAAGCAACTTTACCAACGTTTGCAAGCCTCAGAAGGTGCGCAAGACGATGTGGCCTTGCAGGAACAAAAAGCCAAACTGGAAGCTGATTTGCAGGCTATTGCTGAACGTAAAGAAGCCTTGAACCTTGAAATTGAGCAGATTAAAGAAAACAAGCAAGCCACCACGCAAAAAGTAGCCAGCCTGCGTCAGCAATTGTCACAGGAAACCTTGACAGAGCATGATTTATTGAGTGAGCGAAAATTTGAGTCTGCCAATAAAACTCGCCTCGAAGTGACTTTGGCTGAAAAGAAAGAAGAAATTGAGCGCTTGGAGCAATTTTTGGCAACGACCAAAGACGACAATCAGTTGGAACGCTTGCCTATTTTGCAAAAGCAACAAGAAGCTGCTCAGGCCAAAAAATCAGAGCTTGACAAACAACTGGTTAGCCAACGCTTCGAATTGGAAGACTGCGAGGCACAGCTGGAAGAATTGGCTAATTTGATGACGCGTGAAAATCAGAAAAACGAGGATTTGATTCGTCAGCAAGCTATCCTAGAAGCTCAAATCAGCCAAGTATCTAGCCGCCTGCGTCAATTTGCTCAGGACTTATCTGAGGATTACCAATTTACCTTGGAGGACGCCAAACAAGCCAGCCAAGCCATTGAGGACATGCCACGTGCTCGCCAATGCTTGCAAGACTTGCATCGTCAAATCAAGGCTTTGGGGCCTATCAATCTGGATTCTATTGAGCAATATCAAGGAGTCAAGGAACGTCTGACCTTCCTAAACACGCAAAAAGACGACTTGATTCATTCCAAAGATTTGCTTTTGGGAACCATCAACGATATGGATGACGAAGTGAAAACGCGTTTCCAAACGACTTTCAATGCCATTCGTGAGTCCTTCAAACTAACCTTCCGCCAAATGTTTGGTGGTGGTTCGGCTGAATTGTCTTTGACGGATGACAATGTGTTGACCGCTGGGGTTGAGATTTCGGTGCAACCACCCGGCAAAAAAATCCAATCTTTGAATTTGATGTCAGGGGGAGAAAAAGCCCTGTCTGCTTTGGCTCTGCTCTTTTCAATCATCCGCATCAAGACCATTCCGTTTGTGATTTTGGATGAGGTAGAGGCTGCCTTGGACGAAGCTAATGTCAAACGTTTCGGGGATTACCTAAACCGTTTTGACCAATCCAGCCAATTCATCGTGGTAACCCACCGTAAGGGAACCATGGCTGCCGCAGATAGCATTTACGGCGTTACCATGCAAGAATCAGGCATTTCCCGCATCGTTTCGGTCAAATTAAAAGAGGCTGAAAACCTTGTGGACTAGCCTTTACAAAGAGAATAAAATGAATCCCAGCTGCTAACAGTTGGGGTTTTTAGGTCAATAGGAGTGTTAGATGTAAAAGTTTTAAAAGAATGCTGTATTCACAAGAAAATTAGAGTGTTTTTTGATAAAATAGGCTTATACGATTCTTTAGGAGTGTAATAATGATAAAGTTAGTAGCAACAGATATGGACGGTACGTTTTTAAACCGACAAGGTTCTTTTGATAAGGCAAGGTTGCGTGCTGTTTTAGATGATTTTGCTCAAAAAGGGATTTTATTTGCGGCAGCCAGTGGTCGTCCACTTTTGGCTTTGGAAAAAATGTTTGCGGATTACCATCATCAGATGGCTTTCATCGCTGAAAATGGTACCTTGGTCAAGGCTGATGGTTCTATTATCTTTGAATCAGGCCTCAGCAAGCCAGCTTATTTGGACATAATTGATACTTTATTGGAAAATCCCTACCTGTCAGGCTACGATTTTTTGTTATCAGGCGAAAAAGGAGCGTATTTGCACCAAAAAGCGAGCGATGAATACGCTCACTTCATTAGCCACTATTATGAAAATGTTCAACGTGTGCCAAATCTAGCACACATAGAAGATGCTATTTTGAAAGTAACGGCGAATTTTTCAGGTGATACGGTGCGTCAAGGTGAGGCTTGGTTTAATCAACGAGTGGATTTTGCGCGAGCTGTTACCACAGGGTTTAAATCGGTGGATATCATAGATAGTCGTGTCAACAAACGCACGGGTCTGGAAGCCCTTTGCCAAGCTTTTGAGATTGATAGCAGTGAAGTGCTTGCCTTTGGAGATAACCTCAACGATTTTGAAATGATGGGATTTGCTGGCACAGCCATCGCCACACAAAATGCCCGCCCAGAAATCAAAAACATCTCGGATGAAGTCATCGGAGATTGTGATGAAGAGGTTGTCATGACTTACATGGAAAGGTTGGCTAAACCATGACAGAGATAAAATTATTGGCTTTGGACTTGGATGGCACGCTTTTTGACAGTCAAAAGGTGGTGTCAGAGGAAAATAAACAAGCCTTGCGTGCAGCACGTGACAAGGGGGTAAAAGTTGTCATCACAACAGGTCGCCCCTTAAAAGCTGTTGAGGATTTGTTGGACGAATTGGATTTAATATCAGATGAGGATTACATCATCACCTTCAACGGCGGTTTGGTGCAAAAAACCAATGGGAAGATTTTGGATAAAAGCCAACTGACACGCGACCAATTGCGGCGTTTGCATGAGGCCTTGGAACCTCTAGGTTTGCCTTTTGACGTGCTTAGTGATGGCATCGTGTACAGTCTTCCTAGTCAGGGCAATCATTCTCATTACCCGCAGGCCAACCCAAAACTTACCTTTGTGGAGTTAGATAGTTTTGATGAGATTCCAAAAGATGTTATTTACAACAAGGTGGTCAGCGTGACCGATCCTGAATTTTTGGATAAGCAAATTTTGCAGCTGCCAAAAGACTTGTATGAGGCATTTGAAATCTTTAAATCACGTGAGATTATTTTGGAAATGATGCCAAAAGGCGTTCACAAAGCAGCGGGCTTGCAGCAATTGATTGATCATCTAGGCTTCTTGCCTGAACAAGTGATGGCTATGGGGGATGAGGAAAATGATCTTTCCATGCTTAAATGGGCTGGCCTAGGTGTTGCCATGGCTAATGCTGTTCCTAAAGTCAAAGCCATCGCAAACCACACAACCACCCGCACCAATGAAGAATCAGGTGTTGCAGAAACTATCGAAGAATACATTTTAAAGGCGTAAATAGAAAGGAAGCGATAGGGCATCGGCTCTGTTGCCTTTGGTAATAGAATATGGGATTATTTGACCGTTTATTTAGAAATCGACGAAAAGACGAGGAAGTTGAAGGCAAGCAGGTTGAGGAAACTGTTGTGGAAACCGAGGAGGTGACTGACACCCCTGAGGAAGGAAAAACAGAAGAAACAAGCACAGAAGCCTCTGACCTCACCTCAACAACAGAAGACACACAAGACGAAGCAGTGGAAGAAACAGAAGAAACGGATTCTACCCCAGCTGAAACTATCTTAGAAACTGTTGAAATCACGGAAGATGAGGATAATTCAGCAGATTTTGAGGAAACTGTGGAAACCCTTGCGGAAAACGAAGAAATGGTTTCAGAACCTTCTGAGGAACTTTCAGAAACAAAAGAAGTCATTTCTGAATCAACTGAAGAAGTTGCTGAAAAGATGACTTCTGACTCATCAGAAGATCTTTCTGAAAATGCAGCAGAAGCTGACCCGCATTTTTCAAATGTCATGGCGGATTATTACGCTAAAAAAGCTGCAGCTAAGGAAGCCTTGGAACGTGGCGAAAGCATCTCATTTGAGCCAATCAGCACACGTCAAGAAGAGCCAGAAGCAGAACCTGAAGTGGTGGCAGAGCCTGTTGAAACGGAAGAAGAAAAATACAACCGCAGCCTTAAGAAAACCCGTACTGGTTTCAGCGCGCGTTTGAATGCCTTTCTGGCCAATTTCCGCCGAGTGGACGAGGAATTCTTTGAAGAATTGGAAGAAATGCTGATTTTGTCTGACGTGGGTGTCAATGTGGCAACCCAGCTTACGGAAGAGTTGCGTTATGAGGCAAAATTGGAAAATGCCAAGAAAGCTGATGATTTAAAACGTGTCATCATTGAAAAATTGGTTGATATTTACGAAAAAGATGGCGTCTTTAATGAAAAAATCAATTTCCAAGACGGTTTGACCGTTATGCTCTTTGTCGGTGTTAATGGTGTCGGAAAGACCACTTCTATCGGGAAATTAGCTTATAAATACAAGCAAGAAGGCAAAAAAGTCATGCTGGTTGCCGCGGATACGTTCCGTGCAGGTGCGGTGGCTCAGTTGGTTGAGTGGGGACATCGAGTGGACGTGCCAGTTATCACAGGACCTGAAAAAGCTGACCCAGCCTCAGTCGTCTTTGACGGTATGGAAAAAGCTGTCGCTGAAAACGTTGATATTCTTATGATTGACACGGCAGGACGTCTGCAAAACAAAGACAACCTCATGGCTGAGCTTGAAAAAATAGGGCGTATTATCAAGCGTGTGGTTCCTGATGCGCCGCATGAAACCTTGTTGGCTCTTGATGCCTCAACAGGTCAAAATGCTCTCAGCCAAGCCAAAGAATTTTCAAAAATCACACCTTTGACGGGGCTTATCCTAACCAAGATTGACGGAACAGCCAAGGGTGGTGTTGTTCTTGCCATTCGTCAAGAATTAGATATTCCTGTTAAACTCATTGGTTTTGGTGAAAAAATCGATGACATCGGTGAATTTGATTCAGAAGACTTCATGCGTGGTCTTTTGGAAGGCATTATCTAAGAAGAACAAAAAAAATTCCTACAACCTTAGTTGTAGGAATTTTTCGTTAAAAGACGCGGTAAACATAAGGATTCTTAGGTTCGTTTGTCTTTTTCATCTCGGTAATGTGTAAAACAGGCAAGGTCTGCTCAAGCGTTTGATTGTACTCAAGGCTGATAGTACCTGTGGCTGTAATCCACGTGTTATTTGGGTAACTCGTGTCGTTACCTGTTGTCAATAAGCCATAAACACCAGAGTCAGCAATACAGTGAATGATACCAAAGCGGAATAAGAATTGATACCCCTCGTGTCCAGGCTCGTTGTAAACAAAGCCTGTGTAGGTGATTTCGCGTCCCGTGAAGGCGTCAGGATAGACGTAGATAAGTTCCATGACTTCCATGTAGTTATCCGTCGTGATTTTAACCGGTCCTGTACCCTCGTATTGTTTTAATTCCTTTTGCATTTCTTTTTTATAAGCAGATGAGGTGAAATACAAGCTGGTATCAGGTTTGAGGTATTGAACGGTGGTGCCGTCCTCGCTGACTGTACCAGCAGAGCCAGCCGCTAGGGGAAAATGGTAACCCTTGGCAGATACCGTTGTCGAATCAAGGGTGACTGTCGGAATCAACAAACCAACCAAAACAGGAATAGCTAAAATAATAGGACTAGCGAATTTGGCCAATTTGCCCTGCAAATGACTGTGGAGCTTCATATTTTTCACCCAAATGACCAGCTGGACAATGGCTAAAACAAAGGAAAGCACAATGGAAATATAGGCTAAATAAGCGTAGTGAGTATTGATGTATTGGTCCAATTTTCCTGAGAGTTGGAGGTACATGGACAATTCAAAATACCCCACAAGAATGATAAAACGAATCATGCTATTACCCCCACCACCAAACAATAAACAATGATAATTGCTGTTGAAACGCTAATAAATTGGATGATAAAAGAGGTTTTGAAAGAATGCAGCATCATCATGAGGTTTTTGATATCCACCATAGGTCCAATCAAGAGAAAGGCTAAAATAGGTGCCGTTCCAAAAGTGGACAGTAGAGATGCTCCGATAAAGGCATCCGCCTCGCTACAAAGGGACAAGATGAAAGCCAGTAGCATCATGACTAAAATTGCCGTCAAAGCATTGCCCCCAATTTGTGTCAACAGACGTGTTGGCAAATAAATTTGCATTCCTGAGGCTACCAAGGTCCCAAAAACCAAGTAGCGCCCAGTGTCGAAAAATTCATCAATCGCGTGAGCTAGGGCGAGGAAAATTTTGCGGTACCAGGTTTCGCCAGAATAATCGTGGAAATGCGTTGGTTTGGCATTGGCTTTGAGGATGTTTTCATCTACCACAAAACCAAGCATGATACCAAGCGTCAAGGCAACGATAATGGCCCCCAGCAACCTCAGCCATAAAAAGCGCCAGCTATTTCCAAAAGCCGAATAAGTGGCAAAGAGGACGATGGGGTTGATGATAGGTGCTGTTGCCAAGAAAGGAACAGCGGTGTAACTCGGTACTTTTTTCTCTAAAAAGCGCGTAATGATGGGCACAATCCCACATTCACACGAGGGAAAAATAAAACCAATAAAGGTTCCAAACAAGATGCGTAAGAAACGATTGCGGGGCAAAAAACGCTGCACCAAATCAGGTGTGATGTAAACTTCAATAAATCCCGACAAAATCGTTCCCAACAAGACAAAAGGCAGCGCCTCAATGATAATGGAGATGAAAATCGCAAACCATTGCAGAACGCTGGTTGGTAACTGATTAAAGATAGCCATAAGATTAATCAGTCACTTTCTTGTCTTTTTTGTCATCTTGTGCCTTGTCTTTTTCAGGGTCACTGGAAACCTTTGGCAAACTAGCAAAGTTGGAAAACATACTTTCCAAATCGTCTTGTCGTTTGTGTGTAATTGCCATAATGAGAAAAACCTCGTTTCTAAAATAATCACCCCCTATTATACTATCAAACCTTAAATAGCACAAAAACGGAGTTGCCCCGCTTGTTCAAAAGTCTTAGGGGCTTTTTTAGGACTTTGTGATATAATAAATCTACTATGAAAAATGAAAACATCACACCTATTGCCCAAGAAATGGGTATCAAGGAAGGGCAGATTGCCAAAGTTTTGGAATTAACTAGCGAAGGCAATACCATTCCTTTTATTGCACGTTACCGTAAAGAAATGACTGGTAACTTAGATGAAGTCCAAATTAAAACCATTATTGATTTGGATAAGAGCATGACGGCTTTAGCAGAACGCAAAGCCACTGTTCTCGCTAAAATTGACGAACAAGGGAAATTAACACCAGAATTGAAAACAGCTATTGAACAGGCTGAAAAATTGGCTGATGTTGAAGAATTGTATCTCCCTTACAAAGAAAAACGCCGTACCAAGGCAACGATTGCGAGAGAAGCAGGGCTATTTCCTTTGGCTCGCTTGATTTTGCAAAACAAACCGTCCTTGGAAGAAGAAGCCAAAGCCTTTTTGACAGAAGGTTTTGACACACCCGCCAAGGCGCTTGCAGGGGCTTGTGATATCCTCATCGAAGCTTTTTCAGAGGACAATCAAGTACGTTCGTGGGTTTACAATGAGATTTGGTCTTATAGTTCGATTGTTTCAAGCGTCAAAGACGAAGCAGCTGACAATAACAAGACTTTCCAAATCTACTATGATTTTTCAGAAAAAGTTGCGAAAATTCAAGGCTACCGCATTCTTGCCCTCAATCGTGGGGAAAAACTTGGTATTTTGAAAGTCGGCTTTGAGCATAATGTGGATAAAATGATTCGTTTCATGGGGGCACGTTTCAAACAAAAAAATGCCTACATTGATGATGTCATTGCCAAAACCATCAAGAAAAAAATCCTTCCAGCCATGGAGCGTCGTGTTCACAATGAGTTAACTGAAGGCGCGGAGGATGGGGCTATCCAACTCTTTTCAGAAAACTTGCGTCACCTCTTACTCGTGTCACCTCTTAAAGGCAAAATGGTGCTTGGGTTTGACCCTGCCTTTCGTACAGGTGCCAAATTAGCCGTGGTGGACCAAACAGGGAAATTGCTGACGACTCAAGTGATTTACCCCGTTCCACCAGCCAGCCAAGCTAAGATTGACCAATCAAAACAGGACTTAGCAGACCTCATTCGCACTTATGGCATTGAAATCATCGCCATTGGAAATGGGACAGCCAGCCGTGAAAGCGAAGCTTTTGTGGCACAAGTTTTGAAAGACTTCCCTGAAGTGTCTTACGTGATTGTCAATGAAAGCGGAGCTTCTGTGTATTCAGCGTCAGAATTGGCTCGCCACGAATTTCCTGATTTGACCGTTGAAAAACGCTCTGCCATTTCCATTGCCCGTCGTCTGCAAGACCCTTTGGCAGAACTGGTGAAAATTGACCCTAAATCTATCGGTGTTGGGCAATACCAGCACGATGTTAGTCAGAAAAAATTGGCTGAAAACCTTGATTTTGTGGTGGATACCGTGGTTAACCAAGTCGGTGTTAACATCAATACTGCAAGCCCAGCCTTGTTGGCCCACGTTTCAGGTTTGAACAAAACCATTTCAGAAAATATCGTGAAATACCGTGACGAACACGGACGTATCACCTCACGTGAGGAAATCAAAAAAGTCCCTCGCTTGGGAGCTAAGGCCTTTGAACAAGCGGCTGGTTTCTTGCGTATCCCAGGGGCTGACAATATCCTTGACAATACAGGGGTTCACCCAGAGTCTTACAAGGCTGTTGAACGTTTGTTGCAAGAATTGAACATTACAGATTTGGATGAGTCAGCCAAAGCCAAACTCCAAGCCGTTTCAGTACCATCAATGGCAGAAACGATTGGCATTGGGCAAGAAACGCTCAAGGACATTATCGCCGACCTCTTAAAACCAGGTCGTGACTTGCGTGATGATTTTGAGGCACCTGTCTTGCGTCAGGACATTTTGGATATTTCTGACCTTGAAATCGGTCAAAAATTAGAAGGAACCGTTCGCAACGTTGTGGATTTCGGGGCCTTTGTGGATATTGGTTTGCACGATGACGGTTTGATTCACATTTCGCAAATGAGCAAATCCTTTGTCAGCCACCCAAGTCAAGTCGTTTCCGTTGGCGATATCGTCACCGTTTGGGTGTCAAAAATCGACAAAGAACGTGGCAAAATCAATCTTTCTTTGGTAGATTTGCGTGAACTTGACTGATTTTGTCAAAGCCGTGTCGCAAGAAGATTTTGGCAAGTCTTTTAATCATGTTGCCGTTTGGAACACCAAGCTCAGAAGCAGTGGCGGCCGCTTTTTCCCCGCTGACGGTCATTTGGACTTTAACCCCAAAATCTACGATACTTTTGGCTTAGATGTTTTTCGGAAAATCGTTCGGCACGAACTTTGCCATTACCACCTGTATTTTGCTGGAAAAGGCTATAAACACGCTGATGCTGATTTCAAAGACTTGCTAAAAGCCGTCGATGGCCTGCGCTATGCCCCCTCCCTCTCACAAAATGCTCCTGCCAACCATTACCGCTGCCAACAATGTGGACAAGACTACCACCGAAAGCGCCGTATCAACACCCAAAAATACCGCTGCGGCCGTTGTCAAGGCAAGTTGCTTATGATAAAATGAGAATTTCATGTGCAAATAATGAACCACATTGAAAGCTTAAGGAGGATTTAATGGAAGATATTTTTGTTGGGCTGACCCTTATTGGTTTAGTAGCTGCTTGGTGGTTTTGGAAGAAACAACCACAACTCAGACCGTAGCTAGTCAAGTTTCATCTGTTTCTACCACCATTTCAACGTCTTCTAGTTCTTCCACAGTTGAATCTTCAACTTCTTCCTCAAGTTCTAGTAGTACAACCGAAAGTAGTTCTTCGTCTGAAGAATTCAAGAAATTTGATACCGAAGCTGGTAAACAATTTGCTGAATATCTAAAACAACAACTAGATGCTAACTATGCAGATGTAGGTTATACTTTTACAGTAACTGGGGATAACTCTACGGTAAATGTTAATGTGTTACAAGATTTTAAGTACGAACCTGAAAGTGAGGTTCAAAGAATGGCAGATGCTCTCTTGAGTTTTAAAAACGGAAAATTCTATACTTGGGCAACTGAAAATGGCTATAATTATAACGATACACCATATTTAATCATGAATGCTGAAGATGGGACACCTCTTGCCTCACAAGGAATTTCTGGATATATGAAAGTAAAATGATATTTATAAATAAAGATTAATACTTATGTCCAACCCATAAAAAATAAAATCAGTCGTAGGGCTGATTTTATTTTGTTGAAAGTGTTATATAATGATTGTAGTAGAGTAGAGAGGAAGTGAAGAGATGAAATCAGTACTCTATAAAAAGCGTGAAAACAAGATGGTTAGTGGGGTTTGTTCCGGAATTGCCGATAAGTTCGGTTGGGACTTGCCTTTGACACGTGTGTTGACCGCTTTGCTCATTTATTTTTATGGCTTTGGTCTTGTACTATACATCCTTTTAGCCATCTTTCTTCCCTACAAAGAAGACATGACACAAAATGATGTGAGAACGGGTCCACGTCGGCGCAAGGACGCTGAGGTGATTGACGAGGATAATGACGACGATTGGATTTGGTAATCCCCTCACCTGATAAACAGATGGGCTAAGGCGGTTTCTACTAGCGTGGGACTGACTTAGTCCATTTTTGGTAAATATAAGTGTCATCGCTTACTTTTAGAGGTGATTGTGATATAATAAAAAGAAAAGGAAAAAGGGTGGAACACGAACGAAAAGCGCAGCTCCCAGCCCTAACCGTTCAAAATCGCTGGGATTGAAAAAAAGTGTTGTGTTTTCGCAAAAAAGTGTTCCAGGTATGAAAACATGACTGTTACTGTCAAAATGTTAGTGGACAAGGTCAAGCTAAAAGTTGTCTATGGTAATGATGAACTCTTGGCCAAGGAAATTACAACGGCTGACATTTCAAGACCAGGTCTTGAAATGACGGGGTATTTTGATTACTACTCTCCCGAACGTTTGCAATTGTTGGGGATGAAAGAGTGGACCTATCTCATGAAGATGACCTCGCACAACCGTTACCAAGTCTTGACGGAGATGATTAAGCCTGAAACGCCAGCTATCATCGTAGCGCGCAAATTAGAAGTTCCTGAGGAAATGTTGGCTGCTGCTAAGGAAAAAGGCATTGCGATTTTGCAAAGTCACATCTCAACCAGTCGCTTGTCAGGTGAAATGTCTTGGTACTTGGATTCTTGCCTTGCTGAAAGAACCAGCGTGCATGGCGTGCTTATGGATATCTACGGCATGGGTGTCTTGATTCAAGGGGATTCAGGTATTGGAAAAAGTGAAACAGGTCTTGAATTGGTCAAACGTGGTCACCGTTTGGTTGCGGATGACCGTGTTGACGTCTTTGCCAAAGATGAAGAAACCTTGTGGGGTGAGCCAGCTGAGATTTTAAGGCACTTGCTAGAAATCAGAGGTGTTGGTATCATCGACGTGATGAGTCTGTATGGTGCTAGTGCCGTTAAAGGGTCATCACAAGTCCAATTGGTCATCTACCTAGAAAACTTTGAGTCAGGCAAGGTCTTTGACCGTCTTGGTAATGGCAATGAAGAAATTGAATTGTCAGGCGTTAAAATCCCGCGCGTGCGTATTCCTGTTAAAACAGGTCGTAACGTATCAGTTGTTATCGAAGCTGCCGCTATGAATTACCGTGCCAAACAAATGGGATTTGATGCGACCAAGACCTTTGAAGAGCGTTTGAGCAAGCTGATTAGTCAAAATGAGGAGAACGAATGATAAATCCCATTGCTCTTCAGTTAGGACCGTTCAGTATTCATTGGTATGCCATCTGTATCGTTTTGGGAATGCTTCTTGCTGTCTATTTAGCCATGCGAGAGGCACCTAGACGGCATATTTTGCCAGACGCTATCTTGGATTTCATCTTAATCGCCTTTCCTCTAGCCATTATCGGCGCACGACTCTACTACGTTGTTTTTGACTGGTCGTATTATGCCAGCCAGCCGCCAAGTGAAGTGTTTGCCATTTGGCACGGTGGATTAGCGATTTACGGTGGTTTGATTACAGGTGCGATTGTGCTTTTTGTGTTTTCTTACTATCGTGCCATCAATCCGCTGGATTTCTTGGACATTGCCGCTCCTGGTGTTATGATAGCCCAAGCTATAGGGAGGTGGGGAAATTTCGTCAATCAAGAAGCTTACGGAAAGATAGTCAGTCATTTGAATTACCTTCCCAATTTTATCCAACAACAAATGTATATTGATGGGGCTTATCGGGTGCCAACTTTCTTATACGAATCAGTCTGGAACCTGCTTGGCTTTATCCTTATCATGAGTGTCAGACGCCAACCACATTTCTTAAAACGGGGGGACATTACTTTCTTCTATCTGATTTGGTACGGTTGCGGTCGTTTCGTGATAGAAGGCATGCGAACAGATAGTTTGATGTTCTTTGGTATGCGTGTATCGCAGTGGTTGTCTGCTATTTTAGTAATCGTAGGACTCTTTTTCATGGTATGGCGCAGATGTCATCAAAAAGATATTCCTTATTATCAAGAAGCATAGAAAGTCAGTTAGGAGAAGAAATGTTAGAAGTAGCACTTTTAATTATTGCTATTGCATTTGCTATATTAGTTGGTGTTTTGATACCAATTGGCATTAAATTGTATCGGACAGTAGATGCGATCAATGAAACTATTGATGAAACCAAACAAACCATTACTGTCTTGACCAGTGATGTCAATGTGACACTCTATCAGACCAATGAATTGTTGGCTAAAGCTAATGTTTTGGTCGAAGATGTCAATGGTAAGGTAACAACCATCAATCCATTATTTGTAGCGGTTGCTGATTTATCTGAGACGGTGTCTGATTTAAATGGACAAGTTCGCCATTTAACGCAGAGAGCTTCTCAGGCATCATCAACAGTCACAAAAGCCAGTACTGCCCTTGCCATTGGTAGAGCAGCTACCAAATTATTTCAAAGAAGAGGAGAAGAATCATGAGTAAACTATTGAAGAATGTTATTGTCGGTATCGCTTCTGGTGCAGCTGTTGCGTATTTCTTGACATCTGAAAAAGGTAAAGAATTGCAACAAAAAGCGAAAAAAGCTTACGATGCTTACAAAGAAGACCCAACAAAATACAACCAAAAAGCAAAAGACAAAGCGACTGAATACACAGATTTGGCCGTTGATACCTTTAACGATTACAAACAAAAATTAGAATCTGGTGAATTGACCACAGAAGATATCTTGGGAGCTGTTAAAGAAAAAGGACAAGCCGTAGCAGAATACACAGGTGAAAAAGTATCAGAAGTCGCTTCTAAAGTATCAAAAGCCGTTGAAGAAACAGAAGCAGCTCATCATGATAAAACAGGTGCTGAAGTCGATGACATCATCATCAACTACGATCCAAAATCACAAGAAGACACAGATGCTGAAACATCATCTGACGATGAACCTGTAAAAGTGAAAGTGGACCCTGAAGAAGAAGCAAAAGCTGATTCATCAGCTGAAGCAGACGAAGATAAAGCCAACTAAAAAAGGCCTAGGCCTTTTGGTTCATTAAAAAACTCCTGAGATAGCTGGTCAAGAGAACTTGAACATCAGCGCTCAGGGAGTTTTTTTATTCTTTTGTTCTGTTTTTGATAGACCGAATCATGCGCGGCACCCCTACAATGGTCGCTAGGCTAATAAGAGAGGCAAATAAGAATGACCAAAGAGGAGCTAAATGCAAAGCAAGTAAAAAGAATGACACAATAACCGTTAAAACGGCAAAAGATGCGATACGTGCAAAGAAAACCAATTCTTGAAAACGTTCATTCTCATGGTCTATATACTGAAAGGTTTTAAATTTTGGGCTAGAGTTTTGCTTTTGCTGCAAATCCTCGTTCGGCTCATGATGTTGTTTTAATGGTGTCGGCATATCCCTCTCCTCTAATTACCTAGCTATCATAACATAAAATGAAAGCTTTGTCATCTTTTTCCAAAACTTGACTAATGTTTCAAAATATGTTTAAAATAGTTGTTGCTCTTTTTAGGAAGCAATCTTTGATTTATCGACTTTTCAACCGCAAAGAAGGGATTTTTTGCCATTGGGATTTGGATAAATTATTATGACTAATCGTTATAGGAGTGGTATAATTAAAACATTATGGAAAAAATAATTATTACTGCGACGGCAGAATCTATCGAGCAGGTTAAAGAGCTCTTAGAGGCTGGTGTTGACCGCATTTACGTGGGAGAGGAAAATTTTGGCTTACGTCTTCCCCATAATTTCACTTACGATGAATTGCGTGAGATTGCAGGGCTTGTTCACGAGGCAGGTAAAGAAATTGTCATTGCTTGCAATGCCTTGATGCACCAAGACATGATGGTGGCTGTTCGCCCTTACCTTGACTTTTTGAAAGAAATCAAAGTGGATTACTTGGTATCAGGCGACGCTGGGATTTACTACATCAACCAGCACGAAGGCTATCATTTCAAAATGATTTACGATGTGTCCGTCTTTGTTACATCAAGCCGTCAAGCCAATTTCTGGGGTGATCACGGTGCCAGTGAAATCGTGTTAGCAAGGGAAATTCCGTCTGCGGAGTTGTTTAAAATGTCTGAAAACCTCCGTTACCCAGCAGAAATTCTCATGTATGGTGCAACGGTTATTCACCATTCAAAACGCCCTTTGTTGCAAAACTACTACAATTTCACGCATATTGATGATGAAAAAACGCGTGAACGTGGCTTGTTCTTAGCTGAACCAGCTGACCCAGAAAGTCACTATTCGATTTTTGAGGACAAACACGGCACACACATTTTTGATACGGACGATATCGACATGATGCCTAAATTGCCAGAGTTGCTAGAACACGGCTTCACACACTGGAAATTAGATGGTATCTATTGTCCAGGTCATAATTTTGTTGAAATTGCTAAGATTTTTGTTCAAGCGAAAAAACTGGTTGAGGCTGGCGAATTGACACAAGATAAAGCTTTCTTGCTGGATGAAAGCATTCGCCAATGGCATCCAAAAGGACGCAGCCTTGGAACTGGCTTTTACGATTTTGACCCGTCAGAGGTCAAATAATACAAACTCTGTTGTCTTGCCATGATTGAGTTACTATTTCAGGGCGTGACAAGACAACCCAACTACATTTTACGGAGAAATTGGTCTTAGACTAATCTTCTCACTACATTTACTATCTTGAAAATAGGAATTACAGAATGTCACAAAAAAAATTAAAACGTCCAGAGGTGTTAGCACCTGCTGGAACACTTGAAAAATTAAAAGTTGCTGTTGATTACGGTGCCGACGCTGTTTTTGTCGGTGGTCAAGCTTATGGTTTGCGTAGCCGTGCAGGAAATTTCACCATGGATGAACTCCGTGAAGGGATTCAGTACGCTCACGAACGTGGGGTAAACGTCCACGTTGCAGCCAACATGGTCACACACGAAGGCAATGAAGCAGGAGCAGGCGCATGGTTTAGAGAACTTCGCGATATGGGCTTGGATGCGGTAATTGTATCTGACCCTGCCTTGATGGTCATTTGCTTGACAGAAGCACCAGGATTAGAAGTACACGTATCAACTCAAGCGTCAACCACTAACTATGAGTCATTTGCTTTCTGGAAAGAAATTGGCGTGACGCGCGTGGTTTTAGCCCGCGAGGTGTCTATTGCCGAAATCGAAGAAATTCGCCAACACACTGACCTTGAAATTGAAGCCTTTGTTCATGGGGCAATGTGTATCGGTTATTCAGGGCGTTGTGTTTTGTCTAATCACATGAGCCACCGTGACGCTAACCGTGGTGGCTGCTCACAATCTTGCCGCTGGAAATACGACCTTTACGATATGCCATTTGGTCAAGAACGTCGCAGCCTAAAAGGCGAAATTCCAGAAGAATTTTCAATGTCAGCTGTGGATATGTGCATGATTGAGCACATTCCTGATTTGATTGAAAATGGTGTGGATAGCTTCAAAATTGAAGGTCGTATGAAATCAATCCACTATGTATCAACCGTTACAAACTGCTACCGCGCAGCCGTTGATGCTTATTTGGAAAGTCCTGAAAAATTTGAAGCCATCAAAGATGATTTGATTGACGAATTGTGGAAAGTCGCTCAGCGTGAATTGGCAACTGGTTTTTATTACAAAACACCAACAGAAGACGAGCAGTTATTTGGTGCTCGCCGCAAAATCCCACAATACAAATTTGTTGGAGAAGTTGTGTCATTTGATGCCGGAACAATGACAGCAACCATTCGCCAACGTAACGTTATCCTTGAAGGAGATGTGGTCGAATTTTACGGACCAGGTTTCCGTCATTTTGAAAACACCATCAAAGATTTGCATGACGCCGACGGCAATAAAATTGACCGTGCCCCAAATCCAATGGAATTATTAACCATTACCGTCCCACAAGAAGTACGCCCAGGCGATATGATTCGCTCGTGCAAGGAAGGGTTGATTAACCTTTACCAAAAAGATGGGTCTAGCAAAACGATTAGAGCATAATAGATAGCAAAAAAGAAGGCTCTATAATTTCTGTAGTGGGTAAAACCACCGTGGAGATTATGGAGCCTTTTTGAGTGTAGAAAAAAAGTC
>NZ_JBHRZX010000033.1:0-18381 GCF_042649785.1 Streptococcus alactolyticus
AGATAGTTTAACAGCTTTGCGTCAAACTTTTGGGGCAGAAGGTGTGTCAAAATTGGATCGTGTGATGCGTGGGAAACGCTTTAAAGGCAAGAGTGCTTTTCTTAGAAGCATTGAACCTTTCTTTCTGGACTTTAAGGAATAGAAAAAGTCAGCATTACACTAATGCTGACTTTTGATTAATCTTCTTCTGGTTGGAAAAAGGCTTTGTATAGAGCACGTACGGCTTGTTTTTCGTGTTCGGTTTGCGTTACAAACATGACTGAAACTTCGCTAGAACCTTGTGAAATCATTTCGAGGTTGATGTGTTTTTCAGACAGTGCTTTAGTTGCTGTTGCAGTCACCCCGATATGGTTTTTCATATCTTCACCAACAATCATGATAATTGAAAGGCCATGTTCGATATCCACTTCATCGACCCCTAATTCGCGTGTGAGGTAGGTGGTGATTTCTTGCTCTTTAATAGGCGTTAGTTCACGTTCGCGGACAATGATTGACATATCGTCAATTCCTGTTGGCATATGTTCCCAGCGAATGTTCAATTCTTCTAGAATTTGCAGTACTTTGCGACCAAACCCGACCTCGCGGTTCATGAGGTATTTAGACATGTTGATACTTGCAAAGTTATCATCGGCTGCGATACCAATAACAGGAGCATTGTTACTTGTATTTTTAAGGGTAATGCGTGTACCAGGATGATTTGGGTTGTTAGTGTTTTTAATGACTAATGGAATTTTACCACGGTAAGCAGGAATGAGTGCTTCGTCATGGAGAACGGAAAATCCTGCGTAGGCAAGCTCACGCATTTCTCTGTAAGTGAGTTCTTTGATGGTGTGTGGTTTGTGGACAACTCCTGGGTGTGCGGCAAAAATACCATCGACATCCGTGAAGTTTTCATAAAGGTCTGCTTTTACCCCAGCGGCAACAATTGAGCCTGAAATATCTGAACCGCCACGAGAGAATGTGCAGACATTGCCATCAACAGTCACTCCGAAAAATCCAGGAATGACAATAACTTCATCCAGTTCTTGTAAGGCTTCAAGTTTATCATAACTTGACGGTAAAATACGCGCATTGCTAGGTTCGCTTGATACGATAATACCTGCTTCTTTAGGGTGCATGTAGCGAGATGAAAGCCCATTTTTTCTAAAGTATTCTGCAACAAGTTTGGCATTGTTATCCTCGCCGGCTGCTAAAAAGGTATCGTATAAAAAAGCGTTGTCTTCGATCGGTAACGTAGCCAACTGTTTGATTGCTGTACTAATCTTAGTCATGATAGCAGGTGATAAGCCGAGTTCATCGGCAATGGCTTGGTAACGATCGATAATCCATTTTTGTGACGCAGTGACATCATTTCCAGCAACGTAATTTTTATAGTATTTAATCAGTGCGTCGGTTACTTTTGTGTCTTCTGAGTGGCGCTTACCTGGTGCTGAAACGATGACAAAACGTCGTTCAGGATCAGATGTAACAATATCCAATACTTTTTTGAGTTGTTCAGCGGAGGCAAGTGAACTACCTCCAAATTTGATGACTTTCATAATGACTCCCAAATGTAAATTTGTATGTTATTATAACAAAATTCTGACAACTTGTCAGTACTTTTTACAATAAAGGGCTAGTGTAGTATAATAGGAGAATGGAAACTATTAAAGCGATTATTTTTGATATGGATGGTGTTTTATTTGACACTGAAACCTTTTACTACAACAGACGAAAAACTTTTCTAAAGGAAAAAGGGATTAGCATCGACCATTTGCCTCCTCGTTTTTTTATTGGGGATAATACCAAGCACATTTGGCAGGCTATTTTAGGTGATGATTATGAGAATTGGGATGTGGCGCAGTTACAAGCTGAATATGCTCAGTATAAGGCACAGCACCCACTTCCTTATAAGGATCTGATTTTCCCTGATACGGTTCGTGTGGTTCAAGCTTTAAAAGAGATGGGTTATGCTTTAGGCTTGGCCTCTAGCACTTCAAAACCTGATATTTTAAGGGCTTTAGACGAAGCAGGTATTCGCGATTACTTTTCTGTTGTCTTATCAGGGGAGGAATTTTCACGAGGAAAACCGTATCCTGACATCTATGAGGCAGCTATTAAGAAATTAGATGTTTCTTGTGATGAGGCAATTGTAGTGGAAGATAGTGAGAAAGGCATTCAGGCGGCGACGTCAGCCCATTTACCTGTTTGGGCGATTGAGGACCGTATGTTTGGCATGGACCAAAGCAAAGCCAGTCGTTTGTTGACGGATTTAGGGCAATTATTGCAGGATGTGACGCAGTTAACATAGTGAAAAAAGAGGTTTCACCTCTTTTTTTAGTCTATTTAATTTGAATACTAAATTATTAAAATATCAAATTATTTTTCATAAATTTCCTTTTTTCTTTTGAAAAATAATCATAGTTATGATAGAATAGCAATCACTAAAATAATTAAATTATCAAAGTATTTTTTGATAGAGGTTTTTGTATGTCATATAGTCATATTATTTATGAAGCGGGGGAAGTGGCGATTTTAACGTTGAATCGTCCTGATATTTCAAATGGATTTAATATTCCTGTTTGCCAAGAAATCTTGGATGTTTTGGAAAAGGTAAAGCAGGATTCGACTGTCAAGCTTTTGGTTATCAAGGCTGTTGGGAAGGTCTTTTCTGTCGGCGGTGATTTGGTGGAAATGAAGCACGCAGTGGATGCGGACAACATTGCTTCACTGGTTGATATTGCCCATTTGGTCAATCAGATTTCCTTTGCCATAAAACAATTGCCCAAACTGGTTATTATGAGTATTGACGGTGCGGTAGCTGGTGCGGCTGCTAATATGGCAGTGGCAGCTGATTTTGTGGTAGCCAGCAATAAAGTCAAATTTATTCAAGCTTTCGTCGGTGTGGGGTTGGCTCCTGATGCAGGAGGACTTTTGTTGATGAGCCGTGCTATCGGTGCCAATCGTGCCAATCAATTAGCTTTGACAGGTGAAGCTTTAAATGCGGAAAAAGCCTATGAATATGGGATTGTTTACCGCTTGTGTGAATCAGACCAATTAGAGAAAACCACCCAACAACTTTGCAAACGTCTGCTCCGTGGTTCAATCAATTCTTATCGTGCTATCAAGGAAATGTCTTGGAAGGCTTCGTTTGAGGATTGGCAAGATTACACGGCTTTAGAATTGCGACTACAAGAAGATTTGGCCTTTAAGGAAGATTTCAAAGAAGGCGTGCTGGCTTTTTCTGAGAAACGACGTCCAAAATTTTCAGGAAAATAAGACGTAACGTTCAAGACTGTTTAAAGGCTTGCAAATTAATTAGCACTTTGATATAATTTGAGCGCCAAAGTTTTTTCTTGGAGGTGGTCCTTTGGATTATAATAGAATCAATGATTATCTTGTTGATATTTTTAATCGTGTTCAAGTTATCGAAGAAACGAGTTTGAGAACGAGCCAGTTCAGTGACGTTTCTTTGAAAGAGATGCACACCATTGAAATTATTGGCAAAAATACCAATGTGACACCAAGTGATATTGCTAGGGAATTGATGTTAACCCTAGGCACTGTGACGACTAGTTTAAACAAGCTCGAGGCGAAAGGCTACATTGAGAGAAAACGTTCAAAGCTGGACCGTCGCGTTGTTCACTTGACTTTGACAAAAAAAGGGAAACTGTTAGATAGGCTCCACCGCAAGTTTCATAAAAATATGGTAATTCATATCGCTGAAGATATGAATGAACAGGAATTTGAAGCTTTGGCACAAGTTCTTAAAAATCTTCATAAGTTTCTTGAGGAGTTAATGTAATCATGGCATTTTCAAAAATAACTCAGGTGGCAGCTTATGCTCCTGAACAGATTATTAGCAATGATGATTTATCGCAGATTATGGATACCAGTGATGAATGGATTTCATCACGAACAGGTATTAGGGAGCGTCACATCACTCGTGAGGAAACGACCAGCGATTTGGGAACGCAAGTGGCTCAACAATTGCTAAAGCAATCTGGCTTGTCAGCGCAAGCTATTGATTTTATCATCGTAGCGACCATTACACCAGATAGCTTGATGCCTTCAACGGCAGCGCGTATTCAAGCCAATATCGGAGCAAGCAATGCATTTGGAATGGATATGACGGCGGCTTGCAGTGGTTTTGTCTTTGCTTTAGCAACGGCGGATAAATTTATCCAATCTGGTCTGTATCAAAGAGGTCTCGTCATTGGTGCGGAAACCTTATCAAAAACCTTGGATTGGTCTGACCGTAGTAGTTCGGTTCTCTTTGGTGATGGTGCTGGCGGTGTTTTGCTTGAAGCAAGCGATACAAAGCACTTTTTGGCAGAGTCCCTTCATACAGACGGTAGCCGCGGCGGCAGTTTGACCTCTGGATTGGTTGGCTTATCCTCTCCATTTTCTGACACAACTTCAGATGAAAAATACCTCCAGATGGACGGTCGTGCGATTTTTGATTTTGCGATTCGCGATGTGCCAAAGAGCATTAAACAATTGGTCGCAGACGCTAGCTTATCCATCGAGGATTTAGACTACTTGTTCCTACATCAAGCCAATATCAGAATCTTGAACAAAATGGCTAAAAAATTAGGGGTTAGCATGGAGAAATTGCCAGCCAATATGATGGCTTATGGTAATACCAGTGCAGCAAGTATTCCTATTTTATTATCAGAGTCAGTGGATAAAGGTATCATTGCATTAGATGGCTCACAAACGGTTTTATTCTCTGCTTTTGGTGGAGGTTTGACATGGGGAAATCTAATTGTTAAAATTTAGTTAACTACTTGTACGTTCGTACAGGAAATATATTGTATTTATTTTTAAGGAGAAAATCATCATGGCAGTATTTGAAAAAGTACAAGAAATTATCGTTGAAGAACTTGGTAAAGAACCAGAAGAAGTTAAAATGGACACAACTTTTGAAGACCTTGATGCAGACTCACTTGATGTTTTCCAAGTGATTTCAGAAATTGAAGATGCATTTGATATCCAAATCGAATCTGAAGATGGTCTTAACACAGTTGGTGACTTGGTTGCTTACGTAGAAGAAAAAACAAAATAATAGCGTTTAAGTCAAAATCAATGTTATATTGACGAAAGGAGGCGTAGGATATGGCTAGTTAGCTAGTTCATATCCTGCTCCTTCTCTTCTTATGGTTATAGTTTGATTATCAAATTATTGTCTGACTGTGGATTTAGAAGGTTAAAGATGAAAACACGTATTACAGAGTTATTAAATATCCAATACCCTGTTTTTCAGGGGGGAATGGCTTGGGTTGCTGACGGTGATTTGGCAGGAGCCGTTTCAAATGCTGGTGGTTTAGGGATTATTGGTGGTGGTAATGCCCCAAAAGAAGTCGTTAAAGCCAATATTGACAAGGTTAGAACGATAACAGATAAACCTTTTGGTGTGAATATTATGCTCTTGTCACCTTTTGTTGATGATATTGTGGATTTGGTCATTGAAGAAGGGGTCAAAGTCGTAACGACAGGCGCTGGAAATCCTGGAAAATACATGGAACGTTTTCATGAGGCAGGAATTACGGTTATTCCCGTGGTTCCAAGTGTTGCTTTGGCAAGACGCATGGAAAAATTGGGCGCGGATGCTGTGATTGCAGAAGGTATGGAAGCTGGCGGTCACATTGGTAAATTGACAACAATGACCTTGGTTCGTCAAGTGGTTGACGCGGTTGATATTCCAGTTATTGGAGCTGGTGGTATTGGTGATGGTCGTGGTGCAGCTGCTGTCTTTATGCTTGGAGCAGAAGCTATTCAAGTGGGAACGCGTTTTGTAGTGGCCAAAGAGTCAAATGCGCACCAGCAATTTAAAGATAAGATTTTAAAAGCTAAAGATATTGACACTGTGGTATCTGCCACTGTTGTGGGACACCCTGTGCGTGCCATCAAAAATAAATTAACCACTTCGTATGCCCATGCGGAAAAAGATTTCTTGGTTGGACGTAAAACTGCAGAAGATATCGAAGCTTTGGGGGCAGGTGCTTTACGCAATGCCGTTGTGGATGGTGATGTGACCATGGGTTCTGTTATGGCTGGGCAAATCGCAGGGCTTATTGCCAAAGAAGAAACGTGTGAAGATATTTTGAAAGACCTTTACTATGGCGCCAAAGAGGTTATTTTGGCGGAAGCTAAACGCTGGTCTGATAGTGAGGTAGAAAACTAAAGGACGTTAGAGATACGTCTGCCGTATAGGAGGGTTTAATGACGACAACTGCCTTTTTATTTGCAGGTCAGGGGGCACAAAAATCAGGAATGGCAAGCGATTTGTATGCGGCTTATCCTATTGTGAGAGAAACGTTTCAACAAGCGAGTGCTGTTCTTGGGTATGACCTTCGTCAGCTGATTGATACAGATGATGAAAAGTTGAACCAAACCCGCTACACACAGCCTGCTATTTTGACAACTTCCATTGCTATTTTTCGTTTGCTTCAAGAAAAAGGCTTCGAGCCTGATATGGTAGCGGGGCTTTCACTTGGTGAATATTCAGCCTTGGTAGCTTCAGGTGCCTTGGATTTTGAAGATTCGGTGGCCTTGGTTGCCAAACGCGGTGAATTTATGGAAACGGCAGCTCCGCAAGGAACTGGCAAGATGGTGGCTGTGATGAACGCTGATGCTGACTTGATTGAGGAGATGTGCCAAAAGGCTTTAGTCAAGGGTATTGTAACCCCAGCTAATTACAACACACCTAGCCAAATTGTAATTGGTGGAGAAACAGCAGCCGTGAATGCTGCGGTTGAATTGCTCAAAGAAGCAGGTGTGAAACGTTTGATTCCTTTGAAAGTGTCAGGTCCTTTCCATACGGGCTTATTGGAACCAGCGAGCCAACAATTAGCCAAAGTGCTTGAAACGGTGAGTTTTGCTGATTTTCACATTCCGCTGGTGGGCAATACCGAGGCTAAGGTGATGCGACATGACGACATCAAGCCCTTGTTGGCAAGGCAAGTCAAGGAACCTGTGCGTTTTTACGATTCCATAGTAACCATGCGTGAACTTGGCATGACTGAGGTTATCGAGATTGGTCCTGGAAAAGTCCTCAGTGGCTTTTTGCGAAAAATTGACAAGACCATTCCAACGAGAGCTGTTGAAAGTGTAGCTGATTTAGACGAATTATTGCAGAATTAGGAGATATCATGACAATCCAAAATAAAAATGTTTTTATCACGGGTTCTACGAGGGGCATTGGTTTGGCGATTGCCCATCAATTTGCTAGCCTTGGGGCAAATGTTGTCCTCAACGGTCGCTCACAAGTGGCGCCAGAGATTTTAGAAAGCTTTCAAGCTTATCCTGGTCAGGCCATTGCTATTACAGGCGATATTTCACAGGCTGAAGAAGCTAAACGCATGGTGGATGAAGCTATTGAGCGTTTGGGCTCTGTTGATATTTTGGTCAATAATGCTGGCATCACCAATGACAAATTGGTCTTGAAAATGACGGAAGAAGATTTTGAATCGGTTTTGAAGGTTAACTTAACAGGTGCCTTTAACATGACACAATCCGTCTTAAAACCGATGACACGAGCACGTCAAGGCGTTATCATTAATATATCAAGTGTCGTTGGCTTAACGGGTAATGTTGGGCAAGCCAATTATGCGGCCTCAAAAGCTGGTTTGATTGGTTTCACCAAATCAGTGGCGCGTGAAGTGGCTGCGCGTGGTATCCGTGTGAATGCTATTGCGCCAGGTTTCATCGCTTCTTACATGACGGACGTCATTCCAGAAAAAATGCAAAAGGCTATTGTTGCCAATATTCCGATGAAACGGATTGGAAAAGCGGAAGAAGTTGCTACCGTTGCAACCTTTTTAGCAGAACAAGATTATTTGACAGGTCAAGTGATTGCTATCGATGGTGGCATGACCATGCAATCTTAAGGCAGCCAGCTTAGTAAGACAGTAAGGATTCCTCTTTTAAAGGAGATAAACATGACATTAAATAGAGTTGTAGTGACAGGTTATGGGGTGACATCACCAATCGGAAATACCCCTGAAGCATTTTGGGATAGCCTTTATCAAGGCAAGATTGGTATTGGACCGATTACTAAATTTGATACGTCAGACATTCCCGTTCACAATGCAGGTGAAATCCACGATTTTCCCTTTGATCAATACTTTGTTCGTAAAGATAGAAACCGCATGGACCAATATTCTCTTTATGCTATTTATGCCGCTTTAGAGGCACTTGAACATGCTAATTTGGATATGGAAACGGTTGACCGTGACCGCACGGGGGTGATTGTGTCATCTGGTATCGGTGGTTTGCAAGAACTGCAAGAGCAAGTTATCCGTATGCATGACAAAGGCATTCGACGCATTCAACCAATGTTCATTCCTAAAGCTCTTTCTAATATGGCGGCAGGTAATATTGCCTTGCGTATTGGTGCGCGTGGTGTCTGCAAATCTGTTACAACGGCTTGTGCCTCTTCAAATGATGCGATTGGTGAAGCTTTCCGTGAAATCAAATTTGGTTACCATGATGTGATTTTAGCTGGTGGAGCAGAATCAACGATTAATGAAATTGGTATTGGTGGGTTTAATGCTTTGACAGCTTTGTCAACAACCGAAGACCCAGCTCGTTCTGCTATTCCATTTGACAAAGACCGCAATGGGTTTGTGATGGGTGAAGGTGCTGGTGTGCTTGTCCTTGAAAGCCTTGAACACGCTCAAAAACGTGGGGCAACTATTTTGGCAGAAGTTGTGGGTTATGGTAGCAACTGCGATGCTTATCACCAAACCACGCCAACTCCAGACGGTTCAGGTGCTGCGAAAGCCATTCAGTTAGCTATTGATGAGGCGGGTATTGCTCCTGAGCAAGTGGATTATGTCAATGCCCATGGTACGTCAACACAAGCCAATGAAAAAGGCGAAAGCAAGGCCATTGTTACTGTTCTTGGAAAAGAAGTGCCTGTATCATCAACTAAATCATTTACAGGTCACCTTCTTGGTGCAGCGGGTGCCGTTGAAGCGATTGCGACCATCGAAGCCATGCGTCATAGCTATATTCCAATGACGGCTGGTACGCGTGAATTGTCAGAAGATATCGAGGCAAATGTTGTTTATGGTCAAGGACAAGAAGCAGATATAGCCTATGCTATTTCGAATACCTTTGGATTTGGTGGGCACAATGCGGTGCTAGCATTTAAACGTTGGGAGGCGTAGTTGTGAATATTTCAGAAGTGAAGGATTTGATGGCGCAATTTGACCAATCAAGTCTGCGTGAATTCTCATTTAAAACGGGAGAGGCTGAGTTGAGCTTTAGTAAAAATGAATACACAGCTCCTCAACCAGTGGCAGTTCCGCCAGTTAATGCGGTGACAGTTGCTCCAGTTGTTTCTTCTCCATCTTCATCAGATGCAGAAGCAGTGAGCGAAACAGAAGAAACGCCTCTTGTCGAAGGAGATGAAGTGACTAGTCCTCTTGTTGGGGTGGCGTATTTAGCGCCAGCTCCTGATAAACCAGCCTTTGTTTCTGTTGGGGACACGGTTAAAAAGGGGCAAACCTTGCTGATTATTGAAGCCATGAAAGTCATGAATGAAATCCCTGCTCCAAAAGATGGGATTGTCACTGAAATCATGGTTACTAATGAAGAAGTTGTTGAATTTGGACAAGGATTGGTGCGTATTAAATGATTGATATCAAACAAATTCGTGAGGCTTTGCCACATCGTTACCCAATGCTTTTGGTTGACCGCGTGCTAGAAGCCAGCGATGATAAGATTGTAGCTATTAAAAATGTGACCATCAATGAACCTTTTTTCAATGGTCATTTTCCAGACTATCCTGTTATGCCAGGGGTTCTCATTATGGAGGCTTTGGCACAGACCGCAGGTGTGTTAGAATTATCAAAGGAAGAAAATAAAGGTAAATTGGTCTTTTATGCGGGTATGGACAAGGTTCGTTTTAAAAAGCAAGTTGTTCCAGGGGACCAATTGGTGATGACAGCGACATTTGTCAAACGCCGTGGCACAATTGCCGTGGTGGAAGCCAAGGCAGAAGTAGATGGGAAATTAGCGGCTTCTGGTACCTTGACCTTTGCGATTGGTCAGTAAAAGGCCTATCGTTTAGTGTTAATTCAGCTAGAAAAAGCATTTGGACAAGGATTGCAAGAAAGCAATTCCTGATAGGAGGATAAAAGCAGACGCATGTTTAAAAAAATACTAATTGCCAATCGAGGTGAGATTGCGGTGCGAATTATTCGTGCGGCGCGTGAATTGGGCATCCATACGGTCGCTGTCTATTCAGAGGTGGATAAAGAATCGTTGCATACGATTTTAGCTGATGAAGCCATTTGCATCGGTCCAGCTTGTTCAACGGATTCTTATCTGAATATGAATGCTGTCTTGTCAGCTGCTATTGTCACAGGTGCAGAAGCCATTCACCCAGGTTTTGGTTTTTTAAGTGAAAATTCCAAATTTGCAACCATGTGCGAAGAAATGCATATTAGCTTTATCGGGCCAAGTGCCAAAGTGATGGATAAGATGGGGGATAAAATCAACGCGCGTTCCGAAATGATTGCGGCAGACGTTCCTGTGATTCCTGGTTCTGATGGCGAGGTGCATACTACCCAAGAAGCCCTTGAAGTGGCTAATTATCTGGGTTATCCAGTGATGTTAAAAGCTTCTGCTGGTGGCGGTGGAAAAGGGATTCGCAAGGTAAATTCTGCCGAGGACCTCATTCCAGCCTTTGAATCAGCGTCCCAAGAAGCCTTGGCAGCCTTTGGTAATGGTGCCATGTACATCGAAAAAGTCATCTATCCCGCTAGACATATCGAGGTTCAGATTTTAGGGGATTCTTACGGTCATGTGATTCACTTGGGTGAGCGGGACTGCTCTTTGCAACGCAATAACCAAAAAGTTTTGGAAGAAAGCCCATCTGTTGCCATCGGGAAAACCTTGCGTCATCAGATTGGTCAAGCGGCCGTGCGTGCTGCCAAAGCTGTTCATTACGAAAATGCTGGTACGATAGAGTTCTTGCTTGATGAAAAGACATCAGCTTTTTACTTTATGGAAATGAATACCCGTGTTCAGGTGGAACATCCTGTGACAGAATTTGTAACCGGAGTTGATATTGTCAAGGAACAAATTCGCATCGCAGCAGGTCAACCTTTATCCTTAACCCAAGACGATGTGACGATTTCAGGTCATGCCATTGAATGCCGTATCAATGCTGAAAATCCTAAGTTTAATTTTGCTCCAAGCCTTGGAAAAATCACAGACTTGTATTTGCCAAGTGGTGGTGTGGGCTTGCGTGTGGATTCTGCTATGTATAACGGCTACACCATTCCGCTTTATTATGACAGCATGATTGCTAAAATCATCGTCCACGGTGATAATCGTTTTGATGCCTTGATGAAAATGCAGCGTGCTCTCTATGAATTAGAAATCGTGGGTGTTACTACGAATGCAGATTTTCAGATGGACTTGATTTCAGATGAGCACGTTATTGCTGGGGATTACGATACCTCATTTTTGATGGAAACCTTTTTACCCAACTACAATAAAGACAATGATTAGGAGAGCTTATGCCACTGTTTAATAAAAAAGATAAATACATTCGCATTACTCCCAATAATTCGTTGAAAACAGGCGTTAAGAGAGAAATGCCTGAAGTACCTGATGAATTGTTTGCTAAGTGTCCCGCTTGTAAGCACATGATTTACCAAAAAGATTTGGGAACTGCCAAAATCTGCCCAAGTTGTTCGTATAATTTCCGCATTTCAGCCAAGGAACGTTTGGCGATTACCGTTGACGAAGGCAGTTTTGAAGAATTGTTCACAGGTTTAGAAACCACAGACCCCCTTCATTTTCCAGGTTATCAGGAAAAATTAGCCGCAGCACGTGAAAAAACAGGGCTTGACGAAGCAGTTTTGACAGGACTTGCGACTATTAAGGGGCAAAAAGTTGCTCTTGGTATCATGGATTCGAATTTTATCATGGCGTCTATGGGAACGGTGGTTGGTGAAAAAATCACGCGTTTATTTGAATTAGCGACAGCCCAAGAACTGCCTGTTGTGCTCTTTACGGCTTCAGGCGGTGCGCGAATGCAAGAAGGTATCATGAGCTTGATGCAAATGGCTAAAATTTCTGCAGCCGTCAAACGCCATTCAAATGCAGGGTTATTTTATTTGACCATTTTGACAGACCCAACAACGGGTGGGGTGACCGCTAGTTTTGCCATGGAAGGCGATATTATTATCGCAGAACCGCAAGCTCTTGTGGGCTTTGCTGGCCGTCGTGTGATTGAAAATACCGTTCGTGAGCAACTACCAGATAATTTCCAAAAAGCCGAATTTCTTTTAGAGCATGGATTTGTGGATACCATTATCAATAGGACAGAATTGCCAGAGATGATTGCGATGCTTGTTGCACTACATGGAGGTGAAAGATGAGATCAGACGTTTCGAGAATTTTAAAAGAAGCACGGGACCAAGGGCGTTTGACGACTTTTGACTATGCTCAATTGATTTTTGATGATTTTATCGAACTGCATGGTGATCGCCATTTTGCAGATGATGGTGCGGTTGTTGGTGGCATTGCTCGTTTGGACGGTCGTCCTGTGACGGTTATCGGTATTCAAAAGGGCAAACAGTTGCAAGAAAATCTCAAACGTAATTTTGGGCAACCCAATCCTGAAGGTTACCGTAAGGCGCTACGCTTGATGAAACAAGCAGAAAAATTTGGCCGTCCCGTGGTGACTTTTATCAATACCGCAGGTGCTTACCCTGGTGTTGGGGCGGAAGAACGTGGTCAAGGTGAGGCTATTGCTCGCAATCTCTTGGAAATGAGTGATTTGAAAGTGCCTATTATTGCCATTATCATTGGTGAAGGTGGATCAGGTGGTGCCTTGGCTTTGGCTGTCGCAGACCAAGTTTGGATGCTAGAACACAGCATGTACGCGATTTTAAGTCCAGAAGGCTTTGCCTCTATCTTGTGGAAAGACGGCTCTCGTGCCTCAGAAGCCGCTCAATTGATGAAAATAACAGCAGGAGAATTGCTCAATATGGGTGTTGTTGATAAGGTTATCCCTGAGCACGGTTATTTCTCAAGTGAAATCGTCGATATGATTAAGCAGAACCTGATAACAGAATTAGAGCGTTTGAGTCAGTTACCGCTTGATACCTTGCTAGAAAACCGTTACCAACGTTTTAGAAAATATTAAAAAGCCATTCAAAGGAAGTAGCATAGAAGTATTTTAAATCCTAAAATGCTTTTATACTATTTCTTTTTTTGAGCAGACAAAAAGCCTTACTCGTTTTGCGAGCAAGGCTTTTTACAGTGGTGCGGCTTATTTTGGAGCGATAACGTCAACGCCACCCATATATGGACGAAGGACTTCAGGAATAGTCACTGAACCGTCTTCGTTTTGGTAGTTTTCAAGAATAGCAGCAACAGTACGTCCAACTGCAAGACCTGAACCGTTAAGCGTGTGGAGTAATTTCACTTTACCATCTGCTTCGTCACGGTAACGGATTTGGGCACGACGAGCTTGGAAATCTTCGGTATTTGAACAGCTTGAAATTTCACGGTAAGTGTTTTGAGCTGGAATCCAAACTTCCAAGTCGTAAGTTTTAGCAGCTGAGAAGCCCATGTCGCCAGTACATAGGGTAATCACACGGTATGGAAGTCCAAGTTTTTGAAGGATATTTTCAGCATTGGCAACCATTTTTTCCAATTCATCGTATGATGTTTCTGGTTTAGAGAATTTCACCATTTCAACTTTGTGGAATTGGTGCAAGCGAATCAAACCACGCGTGTCACGACCAGCAGAGCCTGCTTCTGAACGGAATGAAGGGCTCATGGCAGTGAAGTAGACAGGCAATTCTTTGTCATCAAGGATTTCACCGCGGTAATAGTTTGTCAAAGGAACTTCAGCTGTTGGAATCAAAACATAGTCTGAATCAGCTAATTCAAAAGTATCTTCTTTAAATTTAGGATATTGTCCAGTACCAAACATAGAATCGTGGTTGACCATGTATGGTGGAATGACTTCTGTATAACCTTCTTTAGCGTGTTCGTCCAACATGAAGTTGTAAAGGGCACGTTCTAAGCGAGCACCAAGTCCTTTGTAGAAAAGGAAGCGAGAACCAGTTACTTTGGCACCACGTTCCCAATCAAGAATACCAAGGTCTTCACCAAGGTCCCAGTGAGCTTTGATGTCAAAATGAAAATCGCGTGGTGTTCCCCAACGACGCACTTCCACATTGTCATTTTCGTCAGTACCTACAGGTACGCCCTCAGAAGGAATGTTTGGCAATGTAGTAGTGAATTCAGCTAATTTTTCGTCAATGTCAGCTAGTTCAGCGTCAGTTGCTTTGATTTCAGCTGATAAAGCTTGCATCGCTGCGATTTGTTCAGATGCATCTTCTTTGTTGCGTTTCGCTTGAGCGATAGCAGCAGAAGCTGTGTTACGTTCAGCTTTTGCTGATTCTGATTTGACAAGCAATTCACGGCGTTTGTCATCGAGTTCTTTTAACTCAGCCAATTTTTCAGCAGCAACGCCACGAGTCGCTAATTTTTGAGCCACTTCGTCAAAATCATTACGAATACGTTTAATGTCTAACATAAGATATCCTCCAAAATGATTTTGCCCACCGTCTTGATGAACAAAAAAGCACAGATGAGTAGCTGCTGGAGCGCCTGAGCGCGGTTCCATCCAGCTTCACATCTGTGCACTTAATTTCCTTATTTGAATGCGTTAACGGTAGAATTTCGACCTTGTCCCTCTATCTGCTCGCAGCTCCCGCAGACTTTCTGAAAGAGTTTCAAATCTACTTATCCGTACGCTACTATTATACAAAAATTATTGTTTTTTGACAAATCGTCTGGCAATGGTTTGGACAAGTGTTAGCATACGAACCACTTTGTCATTGCCAATATGTTGACGAGCTACTTTTAGAATTTTTCCAGAATCTTTTGAGGCAAAGAGAAATTTTCCTTTATCGGTAAAGATTTCAAAATGTCGGCTGACTTTATTTCGGGTGACGTTGGCACCAATTTTTTCAATACTTGTCCATGGGATTTGAATGTAATCTTCGACATTAGCATCATTGTAAAATTCGATTCCCTTGTCACCTAATAGAAATTTGCCGACTTTCCCACCAAGACCTAAATAAGAAACGCCAGTTGTGGTGAATTCGACGGTAGAATTGATTGATTGTGCCATATAAACTCCTTAACACTACTTATGCTTTCATTATAGCATAAAAAAAGAAGGATGTTACTCCCTCTTTTTCGTTTATTACATGATTCCGAAGAATCGAGCTGCAATACCAACGATGAACAATGCGATGATGATTGTGATTGGAGAGATTTTCTTCTTAAGCAACCACATGCAAAGGAATGTAAGAAGAAGTCCCATCAAACCAGGAATCAATGAATCCAATTGTCCTTGTAAAGTGTTTGTTTGTTCAGAAGTTAAGCTAAGTCCGCTAGCAACTTCACCGAGAATTTTTTGAAGCTGTGGACCAGTAACGTCACCTTTAGGGAAGTTGATGTATGCACCTTCTGAAAGTGTTGTTGAAGGAAGGTTGATTGTAAATGCTACAGATACCCAACGTTCAACAAGCACCGCGAGGATGAACATACCGAGGATTGAAGCCCCTTTAGTGATTTTTTGGATGATACCACCAGACAAGTCTTTAGTGATGTTAGAACCTGCACGGTATCCGATTTCTTGTGTGTACCATAGGAAAGCCATACGGATGATGTTCCAACCAAGGAAGAAGATGATTGGTCCCATGATGTTACCAGCAAGAGCAAGTGAAGCACCAAGAGCTCCCAAGATAGGACGTACAGTGTACCAGAAGACTGGGTCACCAACACCGGCAAGCGGTCCCATCATACCGATTTTAACCCCTTGGATAGCAGTATCGTCGATTTCTGCACCGTTAGCACGTTCTTCTTCAAGCGCCATTGTAACCCCCATGATTGGAGCAGCTACGTATGGGTGTGTGTTGAAGAATTCCAAGTGACGCTCAAGAGCAGCGGCACGATCTTCTTTAGTTGTGTAAAGTTTTTTGATCGCAGGCATCAAGGCATAAGCCCAACCTAAGTTTTGCATACGTTCGTAGTTCCAAGAACCTTGAAGGAACGTTAAACGCCACCAAACTTTTCGGCGATCAGATTGTGATAATTGCAATTTTTCAGCCATTATAGTACCCCTCTCTAGTAGTCTTCCAAGATATCGCCAATTGGGTCACCAGAACCAGTAGAAGTTCCGCCGCCACCGTTTCCACCTTTTTCAGAAAGGTTAAGGTAGATGAAGGCAACTGCAACACCAATAGCACCAAGGGCGATAAGAGTAAGATCAGAAATGGCAGCAAGAGCAAAACCGATGGCAAAGAAAGGCCAAACTTCGCTTGTAGCCATCATGTTGATAACCATAGCATAACCTACGGCAACAACCATACCACCACCAACGGCCATACCACCTGACAACCATGCTGGCATAGCGTTAAGCACTGATTGTACAGCTGAAGTAGGAACAGCTAGAAGAAGTGCGGCTGGGATAGCGATACGAATACCTTGAAGGAACAAGGCAACTAAGTGAGTACGTTCAACCGCAGCGATATTTCCTTCTTTTGCAGCAGCGTCAGCACCGTGAATCAAGGCAACAGAAGCTGTACGAACAAGCATTGTAAGGAAAAGTCCGGCAACGGCAAGAGGGATAGCAGTTGCTGTTGCAACCCCGATACCATTGTGAGTGAAGTCGCCACCTTTAACCATGATGATTGCGGCAGCAACAGAAGCAAGGGCAGCGTCAGGCGCAACTGCGGCACCAATGTTCGCCCAACCAAGAGCAATCATTTGAAGTGAACCACCAAGGATAATACCAGCTTCAAGGTGTCCTGTTACAAGACCAATCAATGTACAGGCAACTAGCGGTTGGTGGAATTGGAATTCGTCGAGGATACCTTCCAAACCAGCGAAGAAAGCAATCACAACGACTAAAATCATAGAAATAATTGACATTATTCTAGTTCCTTTCGTCTATAATAGTTTTCAATGTGCGATGGTAAAACTGTCAGTGACAATTTTACTTAGTTATAAGAGTACTGAGGATTATGAAGCTTAGATATCAGCCTGATAATGCTTAGTAGCTTCCAAAATTATTGTACATTTGCTTTTTTGATGAGTTCAAACAAATCTTTTTTAGAATCGTTAGGAACTTTACGAACGTCAAATGTTACACCAAGATCACGTAATTTTTCAAATGTCGCAACATCGTCTTTATCCATAGATAAAACGTTATTAACCATTGTTTTACCAGTTGAGTGAGCCATTGAACCAACGTTTAGTTCTTTAATTGGCACGCCACCTTCGATAGCTTCAAGTGCTTCTTGAGGTGTTTCAAATAGGATAAGAGCGTGTGTATTACCAAAACGTGGATCTTTTGCAGCTTCAATCAATTTCTTGATAGGGACAACGTTTGCTTTAACACCGTTTGGTGCAGCCTGTTTGATAAGGTTTTTACGTAATTCGTCTTTAGCTACTGTATCGGATGCAACGATGATACGATCGGCTTTAGAAGCAGGTGTCCAGTTTGTCGCAACTTGTCCGTGAAGAAGACGTGTGTCAATACGAGCAAGATTGATTTTAAGTTTACCATCTCCAATGACAGTCCCTTCTGGGATTGCACCTTGGTGTACTTCTTGTGCAGCAGGTGCAGCGGCAGTTTCTTCAGCAGGGTTAAGTTCTTCAGGTAGTGCTTTGACACCATCTTTAGCTTCTTTAATGATATTTGCAACAACTTTATCCACACCTGCGTCAGCATCCATCATACGCTCTGTGTAGGCTTGGATAAGCATTGGCAAATTAAGACCTGTAATGATAGCCATCTTACGATCAGGATTTTCACCCATCACGCGACTAGCTTGGTTAAATGGAGAACCGCTCCAAAGGTCAGCTAGCACTAGGATTTCATCATCAGCATCAAATTGTGCGATAGCATCGTTGAAGTGTGCGTATAAGTCATCTGGTCCTTCACTTGGCATAAAAGTGACCACTTGAACTTTTTCTTGGTCGCCAAAGATCATAGAACCTGATTGATGAATACCTTCAGCAAATTTACCATGGCTGGCAATAATTATACCGATACCCATTCTTGTTCTTCCTCCTTTTAAATATTTTTCGTTGAAACGAAGAAGAATAATCTCCTTCCAAGCGTACTTGGCCATTCTTTTTCATTTCAAGGAAATTTAAGAACAACTTTATTGTAAAACGTTTCCAATAAAAATGCAATAGCTTTTTGAGAAAAAATAGCAGAAATCCTGAAAATATTTCAGAAATATGTAAACTAAAAACCCTTACTTTTTCGGCTCTATAATTTCTGTAGTGGGTAAATCCACCATGGAAATTATGGAGCCTTTTTGAGTATATACAAAAAGT
>NZ_JBHRZX010000034.1:0-21214 GCF_042649785.1 Streptococcus alactolyticus
AGATAGTTTAACAGCTTTGCGTCAAACTTTTGGGGCAGAAGGTGTGTCAAAATTGGATCGTGTGATGCGTGGGGAACGCTTTAAAGGCAAGAGTGCTTTTCTTAGAAGCATTGAACCTTTCTTTCTGGACTTTAAGGAATAGAAAAAAGTGAATGATTTATCTTTTAATATCAAAAATAATTCGTTTTTTAGGGTTTCTTTTAAATCTAGCATGGTATTTTTCTGAAAATTATGGTAAAATTAATCAAATCATATTTTGGAGGAACTTATGAAAGCGATTATTACGGTTGTTGGTAAGGATAAAAAAGGGATTGTTGCTGCTGTGTCAGCAAAAATTGCTGAATTAGGTTTGAATATTGATGATATTTCGCAAACAGTTTTGGACGAATTTTTTACCATGATGGCTATTGTTTCATCTGACGAGCAGCAAGATTTTACGCAATTGCGTGCTGAATTTGAGGCTTATGGGGAATCTTTGAACGTTAAAATTAACATTCAAAGCGAAGCGATTTTTGATGCGATGCACAACATTTAAGGAGAGAAAGCGTGGATATTAAACAAGTCACTGAAACGATTGCGATGATTGAAGAGCAGAACTTTGATGTTCGTACGATTACCATGGGGATTTCTCTTCTTGATTGTATTGATTCTGACATTAACAAGGCAGCTGATAAGATTTATAAGAAGGTTGTGGAAAAAGCGGGCTCGCTGGTCCAAGTTGGAGATGAGATTGCAGCTGAATTGGGTATTCCAATTGTGAATAAGCGAGTTTCTGTGACGCCGATTTCTATTATTGGGGCAGCGACAGATGCGACGGATTACTTGCCTTTGGCTCATGCTTTGGATAAAGCTGTTAATGATATTGGAATTGATTTTATTGGTGGATTTTCTGCCTTGGTTCAAAAAGGTTACCAAAAAGGTGATGAAATCTTGATCAATTCTATTCCTCGTGCGCTTGCGGAAACGTCTAAGGTGTGCTCTTCGGTCAATATTGGATCAACGAAGTCAGGTATTAACATGACAGCGGTGGCTGATATGGGTCGTGTTATCAAAGAAACGGCTGAATTGTCAGACTTAGGTGCGGCGAAATTGGTTGTTTTTGCAAATGCTGTGGAGGATAATCCTTTCATGGCGGGTGCCTTCCACGGTGTTGGTGAAGCAGATGTTGTTATCAATGTCGGCATTTCTGGACCTGGTGTGGTGAAACGTGCTCTTGAAAAAGTGCGTGGTGAAAGCTTCGATGTGGTTGCAGAAACGGTTAAAAAGACGGCTTTCAAAATCACTCGTATTGGTCAATTGGTTGGGCAAATGGCCAGTGAGCGTTTGGGGGTTAAATTTGGGATTGTTGACCTATCTTTGGCGCCAACACCTGCTATCGGGGATTCTGTTGCTCGTGTCCTTGAAGAAATGGGCTTGGAAGCTGTGGGAACACATGGGACAACAGCGGCTCTTGCTTTGTTGAATGACCAAGTGAAAAAAGGTGGTATCATGGCTTGTAACCAAGTTGGTGGTTTGTCAGGTGCTTTTATCCCTGTTTCTGAAGACGAGGGAATGATTACTGCGGTACAAAATGGTTCGCTGAATTTGGAAAAATTAGAAGCAATGACGGCTATCTGTTCTGTTGGATTGGACATGATTGCTATTCCTGAGGATACGCCACATGAAACCATTGCGGCTATGATTGCGGATGAAGCGGCTATTGGTGTTATCAACCAAAAAACAACGGCTGTCCGTATTATTCCAAAAGGAAAAGAAGGCGACATGATTGAATTTGGTGGTTTACTGGGAACGGCACCTGTTATGCGTGTCAATAGTAACTCTTCTGCTGACTTTATCAAGCGTGGGGGGCAGATTCCAGCACCTGTTCATAGCTTTAAAAACTAATTGCATACACGACCTAGGGTTGCTACAGCTGCCTCTAGGTTTTTTCTTTTTAAAATCTTTGCACTCACCACATCAGTATGTCGTAGCGCTTGAAAAATGTGCTATAATGAAGAGGTACAATGCAAGCGGATACGAGTTTTAGTTTTTAGGTGAATCAATCTAGGAGGAAGCATTATGGTCGCAACAAAATTGTATATTATTCGTCATGGAAAAACGATGTTTAACACAATTGGTCGTGCACAAGGTTGGAGTGATAGTCCGCTAACGCCTGAAGGGGAACGTGGTATTGAAGAACTCGGCTTGGGTCTGAAAGATTCGGGTATCCAGTTTAAGGCTGCTTTTTCGAGCGATAGTGGACGGACCTTGCAAACTATGGAGATTATTTTGCGAGAATGTCAGCAAGAAGCGATTCCTTATACGCGTGATAAACGCATTCGTGAGTGGTGTTTTGGTAGCTTGGACGGTGGCTATGATGGGGAACTTTTCCACGGGGTTTTGCCACGAATTGTGGATAAGGATATGTCAAAACTCACTTATCAAGAAATGGTCGAAGCCATTCGTCAAGTAGATACGGCAGGATGGGCTGAAACTTGGGAAGTGTTGAGCACTCGTATTTTGGCAGGTTTCACAGAAATTGCTGAACAAATGGAGGCTACTGGTGGTGTCAATGCTATTGTCGTGAGTCACGGCATGACCATTAGTACTTTTTTATGGTTAATTGACCATTCAACGCCAAGAGGACTTGGTTTAGATAATGGTAGTGTTTCTGTTGTGGATTATGCCGATGGCAAATTCACAATCGAATCAATTGGTGATATGAGTTATCGTTTACGCGGTAAACAGCTATTAGAAGAAAGAGAAAATGAGAAAAAAGCGTAGTGTATTAATAATTAGTTTAGTATTGGCCTTAATTATTGGCTTTTTGCTAACGGTTTTTCTGTTGGTTAGAGATGATAAGATTCAGACGGCCTCGAATGAAGCGCCAACAGCTCAAACAGAAGCATCCTCTAAGGAGCAGACGTCTGAATTGCCAAAAGTTTCCAGTGATTCTTGGGAGTTGGTTTTGGTCAATCGCGACAATACCAAGGAAGAAATGAATCCCGATGTCACGCAAATTGGCAATATTTATGTAGATTCTCGGATTGCTGACGCGGTTCAAGGCTTTTTGGCTGAAGCTCAGACGATTGACCCTAGTGAACACTTGATTTCTGGCTACCGCAGTGTTGCCTATCAAGAATCTTTATTTAACAGTTATGTAGCACAAGAAATGGCAGCCAATCCAAATCTCACTCAAGCAGAAGCTGAAGAAGTGGTTAAAACGTATTCTCAACCAGCAGGAGCGAGCGAGCACCAAACGGGGCTCGCCATTGACATGAGTACAGTGGATTCTTTAAATGAGAGTGACCCTAATGTGGTAGCAAAAATCCAAGAAATTGCTCCTAAATATGGCTTTATTTTGCGTTTTCCTGAAGGTAAGAGTGACTCGACTGGTGTTGATTACGAGGACTGGCATTTCCGCTATGTCGGACCTGAATCAGCCAAATACATTACTGAGCACAACTTGACTTTGGAAGAATACATTGCTTTGTTGAAGGAGAATAATCAATGAGTTCGAGATTTTCTTTCAAACAGTTTTTGCTCTTTATTGCCGTTTTTTTAGTCGGGGTGGTTACCCCGCTTTATCTCAATCGCTCGGTGCCAAGTTCCTCAGAAAAAATGGCGGTTTCTTACAATCAAAAAGCTTTTTTTGAGGAAATTGCTCCTACGGTTCAAAAAGTGGCTAAATCTTATGGGGTTTCCCCGTCAATTATCCTAGCACAAGCAGCTCTAGAATCTGATTATGGCAGCAATTTATTAGCTGTCAAATACCATAATTTATTTGCCATCAAGGCTCAATCTGGTCAAAAATCGGTTAAATTAACCTATCAGACTTATTTTTTAAACAAATGGCAAACCAAAGAAGGACGCTTTGTGGTTTACAAATCTTGGACAGATGCCATTTATGATTATTGTGACTTATTGCAATCAGGCAAATTGCACGATAGCCAAAGTGCTTATGATATTTTGGTATCTAATAAAGGTTATAAAAAGCCTGCTCAAGCCTTGCAAGACATTGGATTTAGTAGCGACCCTGATTATGCCACAAAACTAATAAAGATTATCGAAACTTACGATTTAACGAAATACGATGCCTGATTAGCACTCTAAAAAAAGAGTGCTAATTTTTTGAGTTTTTCTCTTGACAGTCCCGAAGAAAAGAGTATAATAAAATCATGGTTAGCAGTTAACAGGTGTTAGTGCTAAAAGACGAAGGGAGGCATGAGATGATTACACAACGTCAAAATGACATCTTGAATGTCATTGTCGAATTGTTTACGCAGACACATGAACCCATCGGCTCTAAGACTTTGCAAGCAAGCATTGATTCGAGTAGCGCGACTATTCGAAACGATATGGCCAAGTTAGAAAAATTGGGCTTACTTGAAAAGGCGCACACCTCTAGTGGACGCATGCCCAGTGCTGCTGGATTCAAATACTTTGTAGAACATTCCTTGAATCTAGATAGTATTGATGAGCGTGACATTTATCAAGTCATCAAAGCGTTTGACTTTGAACCATTTAAATTGGATGATATTTTGCATAAGGCAAGTCAGATTTTATCGGATATGTCGGGTTACACTTCCGTTATTTTGGATGTTGAACCTGCTTGCCAAAAACTGACAGCTTTTGATATCATTCAGTTGTCAAATCACGATGCTTTAGCTGTTTTAACTTTGGATGAATGTAAACCTGCGACCATACAATTTGCGATTCCAAAAAACTTTATGTTGAAGGATTTGGCGACCTTAAAAGATATTGTCAATGAACGGTTATTAGGACGCACGGTGATGGATATCCATTACAAGTTGCGGACTGAGATTCCTCAAATTTTGCAAAAGTATTTCACTGTAACGGATAATGTATTGAATTTGTTTGATTATATTTTTGCGGATTTGTTTAAGGAATTGGTCTTTGTGGCTGGTAAGGTTCATTCGTTAGACTATGCTAGCTTAGAAACCTATCGTTTCCTTGATGACAAGCAACAGGTTGCCTTAGCATTAAGGTCTTCGATGAAAGAAGGTGAGGTTGCATCGGTTCAGGTGGCAGATAGTGAAGAAGCTGCCTTGTCTAATGTAACTGTCTGGACCCATCGCTTTTTGATTCCTTATCGTGGATTTGGTCTGCTTAGCTTGATTGGACCCATCGATATGGATTATCGCCGAAGTGTTAGCTTGATCAATGTTATCGGGCGTGTCTTGGCGATGAAGCTTGGTGATTATTACCGTTATTTAAATAGTAATCACTACGAGGTCAACTAAATTTGGTAATGAATGTGATAAAAAGATAAGGGAGGGACACAGTGTCTGAAGAAAAGAAAAACGAAGAACTTCAAAAAGAAGTTGAAGCCACTGATGTTGTGACTGAAGAAAAAGAAACCGAGCAGACACCAGAGGATGCTCAAAACGAAGCATTGCAAAAAGCTTTAGAGCGTGCGGAAGATTTGGAAAACAAATACCTTCGTGCTCATGCTGAAATGCAAAATATCCAGCGTCGTGCAAATGAAGAACGTCAACAATTGCAAAAGTATCGATCACAAGATTTAGCCAAAGGTATTTTGCCAAGTTTGGATAATTTGGAACGTGCCCTTGCGGTTGAAGGCTTGACAGATGACGTTAAAAAAGGTCTTGAAATGACTCGCAATAGCTTGATTCAAGCCCTTAAAGAAGAGGGTGTTGAAGAAGTGGTTGTGGATAACTTCGACCATAACTTGCACATGGCTGTTCAAACCTTGCCTGCTGATGATGACCATCCTGTGGATAGCATCGCAGAAGTCCTTCAAAAAGGCTATAAATTACACGACCGCTTGCTTCGTCCAGCAATGGTTGTCGTCTATAACTAATGAAAACAAAAGGTTAGTTTGTTTGATTGTGAACTAGCAATAAAAAATGTAAAAAACGATTTAAAAAATAGAGGTAAAGATTATGTCTAAAATTATTGGTATTGACTTAGGTACTACAAACTCAGCTGTCGCAGTTCTTGAAGGAACTGAAGCAAAAATCATTGCAAACCCAGAAGGTAACCGTACAACACCTTCAGTTGTATCATTCAAAAATGGTGAAATCATCGTTGGTGATGCTGCAAAACGTCAAGCAGTAACAAACCCTGATACTATTATTTCAATCAAATCTAAAATGGGTACTTCTGAAAAAGTATCTGCTAATGGTAAAGAATACACACCACAAGAAATTTCAGCTATGATTCTTCAATACCTTAAAGGTTATGCTGAAGATTACCTTGGTGAAAAAGTAACAAAAGCTGTTATCACTGTTCCTGCTTACTTCAACGACGCACAACGTCAAGCAACAAAAGACGCTGGAAAAATCGCTGGTTTGGAAGTCGAACGTATCGTTAACGAACCAACAGCTGCTGCCCTTGCTTATGGTCTTGATAAAACAGATAAAGATGAAAAAATCTTAGTATTTGACCTTGGTGGTGGTACATTCGACGTGTCAATCCTTGAACTTGGTGATGGTGTCTTTGATGTATTGGCAACAGCAGGTGATAACAAACTTGGTGGGGACGACTTTGACCAAAAAATCATTGATTGGTTAGTTGCTGACTTCAAAAACGAACATGGTGTAGATCTTAGCCAAGATAAAATGGCTCTTCAACGTTTGAAAGATGCTGCTGAAAAAGCTAAGAAAGACCTTTCAGGTGTGACACAAACACAAATTTCACTTCCATTCATCACTGCAGGTGCTGCTGGACCTCTTCACTTGGAAACAAGCCTTACACGTGCGAAATTTGATGATTTGACTCGTGATCTTGTTGACCGTACAAAAACACCAGTTCGTCAAGCTCTTCAAGATGCTGGTCTCTCAATGTCTGACATTGACGAAGTTATCCTTGTCGGTGGTTCAACACGTATTCCTGCCGTTGTAGAAGCTGTTAAAGCAGAAACTGGTAAAGAACCAAACAAATCTGTTAACCCTGATGAAGTTGTTGCCATGGGTGCTGCTATCCAAGGTGGTGTGATTACTGGTGATGTGAAAGACGTTGTCCTTCTTGATGTTACACCATTGTCACTTGGTATCGAAACAATGGGTGGTGTCTTCACAAAACTTATTGACCGTAACACAACTATCCCAACATCTAAATCACAAGTCTTCTCAACTGCAGCAGATAACCAACCAGCCGTAGATATCCACGTTCTTCAAGGTGAACGCCCAATGGCTGCTGATAACAAAACTCTTGGTCGTTTCCAATTGACTGATATCCCAGCTGCACCTCGTGGTATCCCTCAAATCGAAGTAACATTTGATATCGATAAAAACGGTATCGTATCTGTTAAAGCTAAAGACCTTGGTACTCAAAAAGAACAACACATCGTTATCCAATCTAACTCAGGTTTGACTGATGAAGAAATTGAAAAAATGATGAAAGATGCAGAAGCTAACGCAGAAGCTGATGCTAAACGTAAAGAAGAAGTTGACCTTCGTAACGAAGTTGATCAAGCTATCTTTGCAACAGAAAAAACAATCAAAGAAACTGAAGGCAAAGGCTTTGATACAGAACGTGATGCTGCTCAATCTGCTCTTGATGAATTGAAAGCTGCTCAAGAAGCTAACAATCTTGAAGATATGAAAGCTAAACTTGAAGTTCTTAATGAAAAAGCTCAAGCCCTTGCAGTGAAAATGTACGAACAAGCTGCTGCCGCACAACAAGCTCAAGCAGGTGCTGAAGGTGCTCAATCAACTGACTCATCAGACAATGGTGATGACGTTGTTGACGGCGAATTTACTGAAAAATAATTCATCCAAGAAACGTTAGGGTTCCGTTTTACGAAACGGCCCTAGCTATTTGCAGATGACTTACTGACTGAATGAAGTTAATCGACTTTGTTTCTTGATAAGTTATAAAGAATCCAGAGGTTGCAAAACATCAACCTCTGTTTTTGGATAAGTAGTAGCATTATGTTGACCAATCTTTTTAATGATGAAGAAAGGAAAGTGCTCAGAAATGAGCACGGGCTACGGACTGTGTCAGATAGATAGATTTTTCGAGGACGTCAATATTTCTTGTCGCATCTTCTATTTGACTTTGTCCGCTTAACGCCCTTTGTATCTTAATTATGAATAATACAGAATTTTACGATCGTTTGGGTGTTTCAAAGGACGCTTCGCAAGATGAGATTAAAAAAGCTTATCGCAAAATGTCGAAAAAATATCACCCAGATATAAATAAAGAACCTGGTGCAGAAGAAAAGTACAAAGAAGTTCAAGAAGCCTATGAAACCTTAGGTGACGAACAAAAACGTGCTGCTTACGACCAATACGGTGCTGCTGGAGCCAACGGTGGCTTCGGTGGTGGTACCGGTGGCTTTGATGGCTTTAACGGTGGAGCTGGATTTGGCGGCTTTGAAGACATCTTTTCAAGTTTCTTCGGTGGCGGTGGTGCAACACGTAATCCAAATGCACCTCGTCAGGGGGATGACTTGCAATACCGTGTAGACTTGACTTTTGAAGAAGCTGTCTTTGGTGTTGAAAAAGAAGTGTCTTACAACCGTGAAGCAACGTGTGAAACCTGCTCTGGTACAGGAGCTAAGCCAGGTACTAGCCCTGTAACATGTAGCCGTTGTCATGGTCAAGGTGTCATTAACGTCGATACACAAACCCCACTTGGTATGATGCGTCGTCAAGTCACTTGTGATGTCTGCCACGGTACTGGTAAAGAAATCAAAGACCCATGTCCCACTTGTCATGGTAGTGGTCATGAAAAGAAAAGCCACAAAGTATCTGTTAAAATCCCAGCAGGGGTTGAAACAGGTCAACAAATCCGCTTGCAAGGTCAAGGGGAAGCTGGCTTTAACGGTGGACCTTATGGTGACCTCTTTGTCATCATTAAAGTCTTACCAAGCAAGGAATTTGAACGTGACGGCTCAACCATCTATTACAGCATGAACATTAGTTTTGTTCAAGCAGCTCTTGGTGATACGGTTGAAGTACCAACTGTACATGGTAAGGTTGAATTGACAATTCCAGCAGGAACACAAACAGGTAAGACTTTCCGTCTAAGAGGTAAAGGGGCTCCTAAATTGCGTGGTGGTGGTCAAGGTGACCAACACGTTACCGTTAATATTGTAACCCCAACAAAACTCAACCCTGCCCAAGTTGCAGCATTGAAAGATTTTGCTAAGGCTGGTGGTGACAAGCCAGTCACTCTTAAGAAAAAAGGTTTGTTCGATAAAGCCAAAGATTTTTTCGAAGGGGAATAAGATAGAAAGAGGTTAGACCAAGAGGTCTAGCTTCTTTTTTGTGGCACTTCATCTGTATGGGGACAGATTGGTCTAAATTTTCTGGAAAGTCTTTTGCTAAGATGATAAAATACAGTCATGGTTAGATATAAAGCAACAATTTCTTATGATGGGAGGCTCTTTGCTGGTTTTCAGCGTCAGACAAGTGAGCGTTCGGTTCAAGAAGAGTTAGAAAAAACCTTGCAAAAGCTAAATAGTGGTCAACCTGTTAAGGTACACGGTGCTGGGCGGACAGATTCGGGTGTGCATGCTTATGGGCAAGTTGTGCATTTTGATTTGCCGCAAGCGCGTGATGTGGAAAAATTGCGATTTGGTTTGGATACGCAATCGCCAGAGGATATGGATGTGGTGCGTGTCGAACAAGTTAGCGATGACTTTCATGCTCGCTACAACAAGCATAGCAAAACCTACGAATTTTTAGTGGATGCGGGACGTCCTAAAAATCCGATGATGCGGCATTACGCTACGCATTACGCTTATCCGTTGGATTTGGCTGCTATGCAAGAGGCTATTAAGGATTTGGTGGGAACGCACGATTTTACGGGTTTTACCGCTTCTGGAACATCGGTGGAAAATAAGGTGCGTACGATTACACGAGCGACAGTTGACATTGATGAAAAGACAGGTTTTTATGTCTTTACGTTTAGCGGCAATGGCTTTTTGTACAAACAAGTGCGTAACATGGTGGGAACCTTGTTGAAAATCGGTAACGGTCGGATGCCAGTCAGTCAAATTCAGACGGTTTTGGAGTCGAAAAATCGTGATTTGGCAGGACCAACGGCAGCAGGCAATGGGCTTTATTTGAAGGAGATTATTTATGACGAATAATTATATTTTGGCTATTTCAGGAAACGATATTTTCAGTGGCGGTGGGCTTTATGCTGATTTGGCAACCTACACGACCAATAAGCTCCACGGCTTTTTGGCTGTGACGTGTTTGACAGCATTGACAGAAAAAGGTTTTGACGTTTTTGCAACCGATGAAACCGTCTTTTCTCACCAGCTCAATAGCCTAAAAGATGTGCCGTTTTCAGGTATCAAATTAGGCTTGTTGCCCAATGTGACAATTGCTGATTTGGCACTGGATTTTGTTAAAACGCATCAAGAGATTCCTATCGTGTTGGACCCTGTTTTGGTTTGTAAGGAAAAACATGATGTGGAAGTGTCAGCTCTGCGTGATGAGTTGTTGAAATTCTTCCCTTACGTGACCATTATCACACCAAACTTGGTAGAAGCGGAGCTATTGACCCAAAAATCAATCAAAACCTTGGACGATATGAAGGCAGCTGCCAAACAATTGCACCAGTTAGGCGCAAAATATGTGGTGGTTAAGGGTGGCAATCGTTTGAGTCAAGACAAGGCGATTGATGTCTTTTATGACGGTGAAGATTGGACTGTTTTGGAATCACGCGTCCTTGACAATAACAATATCGGTGCGGGTTGTACGTTTGCCTCAAGCATTGCCAGTCAATTGGTGCTTGGGCATTCACCAAAAGAGGCGGTGAAACTGTCAAAAGATTTTGTCTATCAAGCTATTCGCCATTCAGACCAATACGGAGTAAAGCAGAATTATGAGAAGAACTAATACACGTGATATTGCCTTGATGGCGGTTTTGACGGCTTTGAGCGTGGTTTTAGCCTATATCCATATTCCGACACCAACAGGTTATTTGACCCTGTTAGATGCTGGTATTTATTTCACGGCGTTTTACCTTGGATCAAGAGCTGGTGCGGTTGTGGGTGGCTTGTCAGGCTTTTTGATTGATTTACTGCTGGGGTATCCTCAGTACATGATTCACAGTCTGATTGCCCACGGTGCCCAAGGTTACTTTGCTGGTTGGAGCGGGAAAAAGCGACCTTTGGGGTTGATTTTGGCGAGTGTGTCAATGGTTGGTTGGTATTTTATCGCGGCTTTGCTACTGGGCTATGGTCTGGGTGCAGCTTTGGCTGGTATTTTGGGCAATCTCTTGCAAAACTGCTTTGGAATGCTGGTTGGTTACTTGATTTACCTCGCTTATTCACGCATCGAAAAGCGCTAATAGCTAAAGAAAACAAAGGAAGAAGGTTAGCATGGATTTAAAGGAATTAGAAACACAAACGCGTGCGATTGTTGTTGATGTCATTGAACGCTCTGCTATTAAAAAAGGACAGCTTTTTGTCCTTGGCTTATCATCAAGCGAAGTTATCGGAGGTAACATTGGCAAGAATAGCAGCGCTGAGGTTGGCGAAGTGGTTGTGTCAGTGCTATTGGAAGAACTGGGAAAACGTGGCATTCACTTGGCTGTTCAAGGCTGCGAACATTTAAACCGTGCTTTGGTGGTAGAAAGAGAAGTGGTAGAGGCAAAAGATTTGGAAATCGTTAATGTCATTCCTAACCTGCACGCAGGTGGCAGCGGTCAAGTGGCAGCCTTCAAATTGATGTCAGACCCTGTGGAAGTTGAAGAAGTCGTGGCTCATGCTGGCTTGGATATTGGCGATACTTTTATTGGTATGCACGTCAAACGCGTCCAAGTTCCTTTGATTCCAGTGAGTCGTGAATTGGGGAAAGCGCACGTTACGGCCCTTGCTAGCCGTCCAAAATTAATTGGTGGCAATCGTGCGACCTACACGCCTGACCCTATTCGTAAGAGTTTAATCTGATAACACAAAAACCAGTACAGACGTACTGGTTTATTTGCTTTTGACAGGGTTAGTGTACATGGTTGGCAAGGCAATGCCATGCTCCAAAAGCGCTTCTTGGTAAAGGCTATAAAATTGAGTGTAAATTTCCTCTTGAGTGCCGTTTTGAACGATGATATTCACACGAAAGACGAGCTGCGAAGCCGTATTGGTTCGTGGTCCTAAAATGCTCGGTTGTCCAACAATGGCAGGATAATTGGCAAGCTCTTCAGCGTTGACTTGCTTGATAATTGTTGAAATACCTTCCAAATCACTATGCGCATAAATGGGAATGTCAATTTGCACACGCATATTGCCGCGAGATTTGTTTGACACGACAGTGATATTGCGGTTGGGAATGAAATTCAAGGTACCATCAAAACCACGAACTTGAGTGGTGCGGATACCCACGCTGGCAATAGTTCCCTCCACAGAATCCAACACCACAGAGTCCCCCACTTCAAATTGATTTTCAAGTAAAATGAAGAATCCATTGACCACGTCGGTCAAAAAACCTTGAGCTCCAAGTCCAATAGCAACCCCAGCAAGCCCAGCCCCAGCAAGAAGGCTGTAAATTGGAATGCCTAATACATAAAGCACACAATAAATGAGCATAAAATACAAGGTGTAATTCATGATATTTTGAAGTAGCTTGATGATGGTCTTTTGCCGAGCCTCTGTCTGATGCGACAAGCTAATGGATTTTTTGATGGCATGCTCAAAAATAAATTCAGCCACTCGCTTGGCAATAAGAAACAAAAGCAAAATAATGAGCAGCGAAACGACCTTAGAAATCACATTAAAAGCCACTTGCTCAACATGAAGTTGTTCAATGTAATCGTTAATAATTTTCATACTATTTAGTTTAGTAAAAAATAGTAGAAGAGGCAAGCTATAGATAAATAAGGATAAGGTTTTTTATTAAGTGGAGATTTTTTAAACTTTAGTTTAAAATAAGAATAAGAAATTAATTAGAAACTTGGAGTCATAGATGGATTTTATTTCACTAGTAAATGCTCATTATGAGGATCTCAATCTTCAAGAGAAAAAAATAGTTGCTTATTTGCAGCAATTAGAGACACCTCCTAAGGAGTTGACTAGTCAAAGATTAGCAGATGCTTTTTTGTTTCACGTTCAAGTATTTTTCGATTGTTAAAAAAATTAAATCTTGAGAGTTTTGCAGAATTGAAGTACATTCTTCAAAAAGATAGTTCTCCAAAAGCGTTTAAGAAGGAATCAAGCTTTACTAAAGTTGTACAAAATTATCACACTTATATTGATCAAATTTTTGAAAAATTAAATTTAACTTCGGTTATTAAATTATTGATAAAAACCAATACACTTTACCTATATGGTACAGGCAATGAACAGAAGCTTGAAGTTGAAATGCTTAGATAGCTATTTACCTCTGTAGAAAAAAAGGTTATCGTTTTTTTGATAAGGGTGAATACGATTACCTGAAGGATAATATGACAAAAAAAGATTTATTGATTTTGTTATCTTATAAGGGTGAATCCGCAGAAGGAGTAAATTTATTAATAGATAGTCAAATAAGAGGAATAACAAGAGTAGTTTTTACTTGTACTTCAAGAAATACGATGGCCCAATTATCTGATTATTGTCTTTACGTACCAACAGAATCAATAAAAACTCCTACTAGGTTAACTTATGAAGTAAGTACTACTTTTTATTTTATTATTGAACAATTATTCTTAGAATATGTAGATGAGTTAGAAAGGAGTCAAAAGGGTGACACTAAGCGAAATAGTTCATAGAAAAAAACTAAAAATGACACCAATTGATTGGCAGATTTATGATTATTTAACTTCTTCTGCTAGTACTAATATCACAATTTCGAGTGTAGCGGCTCATACTCATGTTTCAACAACAACTGCCTTTAGATTCTGTCAAAAATTAGGTTTAACTGGTTTTGGTGAACTAAAAGCAATCTTGAAGGAAGTTTCTGATAACAAAATTGCTAATCGTGATTTGGTTTGAAGAACTTATCATGATATTGTAGAATATATTGATAGATATGAAATCTCACAATTAAAAGATAAGTTGTTTGAAAGCAAAGAAATATATATTCGCCTATAGTGAATTGGAGTTGAGGTTAGCAAAAGAGTTTCAACGAATTTTGTTCCCATTAATAAGCCGATTTTTATTTTACCAAATACAAAATCTTTAAGTGCTACTTTTGATGAGATAAGAAATAATATTTTGTTTTTCTTGTCTATTGATAGTAACATAGATTATCCGATTATTTTACATGACAGTCATCAAATGAGCAGTGTGTATACAGTTTTACTAAGTGATGTACGGTATATACCCGTTATTTCAAATGAACATATGTTGATTCCGACTGTGGATGATAGTCGCCATTCCGATTTTAGATATTCACAAATGCTTATTACACCTTCTATTTTGGCGCTTGAAATGCTTTATTTGAAACTACAATTAGAATAATGGACAATTTTACATTTTTAGTAAAAAAGTTTAAAAGGAGAGCATATTTATAAAACTGCTAGGAACGGTTGCCTAGTAGTTTTTTTTATATCTATAATAAAAAATGTAAACGGAAACAAAACATTGAGGTGAAAGAATGAATAGTAGAAACTGGTGGCAATCTGAAGTTATTTATCAAATTTACCCATGGAGTTTTCAAGATAGTAATAGTGACGGAGTTGGAGATATACAAGGAATTATTTCGCGCTTGGATTATTTAGCAGATCTAGGAATAACCTCCATTTGGATAAGTCCAATTTACCAATCTCCTATGGCAGATAATGGATATGATATCTCAGATTATTATACTATTGCTCCAGAGTTTGGAACAATCGATGATTTTAAGGATTTATTACATGAAGCTAAAAAGCGAGACATAAAAATTATTTTAGATTTAGTAGTTAATCATACCTCAGATGAACATATCTGGTTTCAGAAAGCATTAAGAGACAAAAATTCAAAATATAGAAATTACTATATTTTTAAAGAGTCTCCTACTCCTCCAACAAATTGGTGTTCGATTTTTGGAGGAAATGTCTGGGGAAAAACTCCCTGAGTTAAGAAATGAAATCTATACAATGATTAACTGGTGGTTGGACTTAGAAATTTCGGGATTTAGAGTTGATGCGATTACATTTATTAAAAAAGATCTTAAATTCCAATCTATTGAACCAGATGGAGTAGATGGATTGGCTAAGTGTACAAAAGTTAGCCGTAATCAACCGAGTATAGAAATTTTTTTGTCTGAATTACAAGAAAAATGCTTTAAGTCAAATCAAGCAGTTACCATCGCAGAAGCACCAGGTGTGGAATATGATCAACTTGATGACTTCATTGGAAAAGATGGATTCTTTTCAATGATCTTTGATTTTAAAGCTGCAGATTTGGATGTAGCAAGTGGTAGTGAGTAGTTTAAACCTATTAAATGGAAGCCTAAGGATTTATTTAATAAAATAAAAGACTCTCAGGTAGCTATTCAAAAAGTTGGCTGGGGAGCTCCTTTTATTGAAAATCATGATCAAAATAGAGCACCAAGTAAATATCTTGGGTCTCAGCAAACAAGTTCTGCTGCTCAAAAAGCTCTTGCGTTACTCTATTTCAGAAGGCTTAACTCCAGCGGAGGCGATGGATATTATAAATTATCGTAGTCGAGACAATGCTCGGACTCCTATGCAATGGGATGAATCTGAATTTGTTGGTTTTTCAAACGTTAAACCTTGGATATATATTACAGAGAGATAACAAGTTAGGAATGTGGCAAGTCAAGTTAAAACTTCATCAAGTCTTTGGCATTTTTATCAAAAATTAATCCAAATCAAAAAAAGTCCTATGCATGAAGCGTTAACGTTTGGAAAAATTGATTTTCTTGAGGATAAGGACGAAGATATTTTTATCTACAGAAGATACGATAGTCAAAATTCTTATTTTATAGTTATTAACTTTTCTGAAGATGTGAAGATTTTAGATAAGTTTAAAAATCGTATTGAAATTTTATTAGATAACGGACAAGTAAAGAGTTTTAATAATAAATTACAATTGGAAACTTATGGAGCGGTACTAATAAAGGAGAAAATCTGATGACAAATAATAAATACCATGATATAGCAAGTGAGATTTTAGAAATAGTTGGACCTGATAATATTGTATCAGCAATCCATTGTGCCACACGCTTGCGTTTAATTGTTAAAGATAAGGATAAAATAGATACAAAAGCTATTGAAAAAGTTGATGAAGTTAAAGGAACATTTTTCAATAGCGGTCAGTATCAGATTATTTTAGGGACAGGAATTGTCAATAAAGTATTTGAAGAGTTGGAGGCAATGAATGTTTCAACTATAGATAAAAGTCAGCAAGATGAGTATGTTAAGTCTCAAGAAAAAGGTATAAAAGCGTTGATGAGAACACTAGGGGATATTGTTGTACCTATAGTTCATTGGTTGGAGACTATATTGATTGCTGTTACTCAAGCAGTAATGAACATACCATTTGGAATAGGTGGTTTCTTTGTAGGAGCTACTTATCCACTAGCTGTTATTACAGGACTTCATCATATGTATGTTGTTATTGAGACCTCTTTATGAGCTAATACAGAATTCAACCAACTGATTACACTTTGTGCCATGTAGGTTTTGCTAATCTTGGTTCTTCTTTAGCTTTCTATAGTTCTGCTAAAAATGCTAAGGTAAAACAGACAGTAATGGGAGCTTTCATGTCACAATTATTCGGAGTTAGTGAACCTGTCTTGTTTGGTTTGCATTTAAGATATAATCTTAAGCCATTGTATATTATGCTTTTTTCTTCTGGACTTGGAGCAGCCATACTTTCAATTTTTCGTATTCAATCTAATTCGTATGGTTTAGCAGTAGTTCCGTCATATCTAATGTACATTTATAATAGCTATCAGTTACTTGTTTATTTTGCTGTTTCAGTTATTACTGTAGTAGTGTGCTACACGTTGACAAAATTACTTGCAATTCCAGATGAAATTTTAGTGGAAGACGAATAATTATTTTTAAAGAACTGCATCCTAGTATGAGGTTTTATATCTGAATACTAGGGTGCATTTAAAATGTTATAGATTCATTTTAGGTAGTTATGTAGAATCCCAATCCAAACATGGATGACAATAGTTGTATTTTTGCTTGCACTGTTGAATGTATATCTAGAACCTTTTTTACTGGTTTTAGAATGGTAAAAACATCACTATTTTATACAAAAAACTTTAAAAAGCCTCTAAAATATGATAAACTAAACTGTATATAAAATTTTAAGGAGAAATGACTTCATGTCTGTATCATTTGAAAACAAAGCCACTAACCGTGGTGTGATTACATTCACAATTGGTCAAGACAAAATCAAACCAGCTCTTGACAAAGCATTCAATAAAATTAAGAAAGATTTGAACGCACCTGGATTCCGTAAAGGACACATGCCACGTGCCGTATTCAACCAAAAATTTGGTGAAGAAGCTCTTTACGAAGATGCTTTGAACGCTATTCTTCCAGAAGCATACGAAGCAGCTGTTGCTGAACTTAGCCTTGACGTTGTTGCTCAACCAAAAATTGACATCAAATCAATGGAAAAAGGTCAAGAATGGACTTTGACTGCAGAAGTTGTTACAAAACCAGAAGTGAAACTTGGTGCTTACAAAGACCTTGAAGTTTCAGTTGACGCTACAAAAGAAGTTACTGATGCTGAAGTAGATGAAAAAGTAGAACGCGAACGCAACAACCTTGCTGAATTGGTTGTTAAAGACGACGCTGCAGAACTTGGTGACACTGTTGTTATCGACTTCGTTGGTTCAGTTGACGGTGTTGAATTTGACGGTGGTAAAGGCGAAAACTTCTCACTTGAACTTGGTTCAGGTCAATTCATCCCAGGTTTCGAAGACCAATTAGTTGGTGCTAAAGCTGGTGAAACTGTTGAAGTTAACGTAACATTCCCAGAAAACTACCAAGCTGAAGACCTTGCTGGTAAAGACGCTAAATTCGTGACAACTATCCACGAAGTAAAAGCAAAAGAAGTACCAGCTCTTGACGATGAATTGGCTAAAGATATCGACGAAGAAGTGGAAACACTTGACGAATTGAAAGCTAAATACCGTAAAGAACTTGAATCAGCTAAAGAAATTGCTTACGATGACGCTGTTGAAGCTGCTGCCATTGAATTGGCTGTTGAAAACGCAGAAATCGTTGAATTGCCAGAAGAAATGGTTCATGACGAAGTACACCGTGCAATGAACGAATTCATGGGCAACATGCAACGCCAAGGTATCTCTCCAGAAATGTACTACCAATTGACAGGTACATCTGAAGAAGATCTTCACAAACAATACGAAGCAGACGCTGACAAACGCGTTAAAACAAACCTTGTTATTGAAGCAATCGCTAAAGCTGAAGGATTTGAAGCTAGCGACGAAGAAATCGAAAAAGAAATCAACGATTTGGCTTCAGAATACAACATGGAAGTGGAACAAGTTCGTCACCTTCTTTCACCTGAAATGCTTAAACATGATATCGCAATGAAAAAAGCGGTTGATGTTATCACAAGCTCAGTTAAAGTGAAATAAGCTTACTGATACGAACCATTCAAGTCAAGTAATCTTGTATTACTTGACTTTTTATTATTTTTGCTGAAAAATCTTTTGACGAATACCTAAAATTAGCGTAAAATAAAGAGTGACAAATTTTAGACAATAGGTTTTTTGTAGCTACTGGCTCATATCCTAAAATAAATAAGGAGAATTACCTTGGAATTAGAAGTATTTGCTGGACAAGAAAAAAATGAACTCTCAATGGTTGAAGTAGCTCGTGCTATTTTAGAAGAGCGTGGCCGTGATCATGAGATGTACTTCAGCGATCTTGTGAACGAGATTCAAAATTACCTCGAAAAATCAGACGCAGATATTCGTGAAGCGTTACCTTACTTTTATTCTGCATTAAATGTGGATGGTAGTTTTATTCCACTTGGGGATAACAAATGGGGCCTTCGTTCATGGTATGCTATTGATGAGATTGACGAAGAAATCATCACTCTTGAAGAAGATGAAAACGGAGAACCAAAACGCAAGAGAAAACGCGTCAATGCCTTCATGGATGGTGATGAAAATGCTATTGACTACTCAGACGATGATCCAGAAGATGAAGATTTCACACCAAAATTAGCTGATATGGAATACGACGAAGAAAATCCAGATGATGAAAAATCAGAAGTGGAATCTTACGATTCAGAAATCAACGAAATCATCCCTGATGATGAATTAGACGAAGACGTTGACATCAACGAAGAAGATGACGATGACGACGATGATGATTTGGACGAGGAAGAATAAGTTTTTCGAAAACAATCAGATCATTATGGTTATCGTTTGACAATTTATCAAAGATAACATATAATGTTAATCGGGCACCTCTTTTTGATTTGAGAGGTCATGTAAAAGCTCCCTAACTTTTAGGGGGCTGTTTTTGTTTTTTTTAAATAGTTGTCTATGTGCGTTGGAACCCCATTCCGACAAGGCTACCCAAACGCTAATTATAAGTGATGCGATTTTATTCAAGCACTTATCATTTTATTTTTAAAGGAGTTTTTTAATGACGAAGTATATTTTTGTTACTGGTGGTGTGGTGTCTTCTATTGGTAAAGGTATTGTCGCTGCAAGTCTTGGTCGTTTATTGAAAAATCGCGGGCTTAAGGTAACCATCCAAAAATTTGACCCTTACATTAATATTGACCCAGGGACAATGAGTCCTTACCAACACGGTGAAGTTTACGTGACTGATGATGGGGCTGAAACAGACCTTGACCTTGGTCACTACGAACGTTTTATTGATATTAACCTTAACAAGTATTCGAATGTTACAACTGGTAAAATTTATAGCGAAGTGCTTCGAAAAGAACGTAAAGGGGAATACCTTGGAGCAACTGTTCAGGTTATTCCACATATCACAGACGCGTTGAAAGAAAAAATTAAACGTGCTGCAGCTACGACAGATTCTGATGTTATTATCACTGAAGTTGGTGGTACTGTTGGTGATATTGAAAGCCTTCCTTTCCTTGAAGCATTGCGCCAAATGAAGGCAGACGTTGGTTCTGACAATGTGATGTACATTCACACAACCTTGTTACCTTACTTGAAGGCAGCTGGTGAAATGAAAACCAAACCAACTCAACACTCTGTAAAAGAGTTGCGTGGATTAGGGATTCAACCAAATATGTTGGTTATCCGTACAGAAAAACCAGCTGGGCAAGGCATTAAAAACAAATTGGCTCAATTCTGTGACGTGGCTCCAGAAGCTGTTATTGAATCACTTGATGTGGATCATATTTACCAAATTCCACTCAATATGCAAGCTCAAAACATGGACCAAATCGTATGTGACCACTTGAAATTGGATGTGCCAAAAGCGGATATGTCAGAATGGTCTGCAATGGTTGATAAGATTATGAATCTTAAAAACTCAACACGAATTGCCCTTGTTGGGAAATACGTTGAATTGCCAGATGCTTACCTTTCAGTTGTTGAAGCTCTTAAACACTCAGGTTACATCAACGATACAGCTATCGACCTCAAATGGGTTAACGCCAATGATTTGACAGCTAAAAATGCTGAAGAAATGCTTGGCGATGTTGATGGTATCATTGTTCCTGGTGGATTTGGTCAACGTGGTACAGAAGGTAAGATTGAAGCTATCCGCTATGCGCGTGAAAATGACGTGCCAATGCTTGGTATCTGTCTTGGTATGCAATTGACTTGTGTGGAATTTGCCCGTAACGTCTTGCATTTAGAAGGGGCTAACTCAGCCGAACTTGATCCTGATACAAAATACCCAATCATCGATATCATGCGTGATCAAATCGATATTGAAGACATGGGTGGAACACTCCGTCTAGGACTTTACCCATGTAAATTGAAACCAGGTTCACGTGCAGCACAAGCTTATAATAACCAAGAAGTGGTGCAACGCCGTCACCGTCACCGTTACGAATTCAACACGAAATTCCGTGACCAATTTGAAGAAGCTGGCTTTGTCTTTTCAGGTGTGTCACCAGATAACCGCTTGATGGAAGTGGTTGAATTGCCAGAGAAGAAATTCTTCGTAGCTGCTCAATACCACCCAGAACTTCAAAGCCGTCCAAACCGTCCAGAAGAACTCTACACTGCTTTTGTGACAGCGGCAATCGAAAATAGCAAATAATAAATCAAAGATTCTTCAAGCAAGTGCTTAGAGAATCTTTTTTTATGAAAGTTCTATAATGAAGTTAGCCACCTTGCTTTACTCAAAAAAAATTGTTTCGCTATCTTTGAGTAAGCCG
>NZ_JBHRZX010000035.1:0-2078 GCF_042649785.1 Streptococcus alactolyticus
ACTTTTTTTCTACACTCAAAAAGGCTCCATAATCTCCACGGTGGTTTTACCCACTACAGAAATTATAGAGCCTAAATTAGCTAAGCTGCATTTACCTAGACGATTTCATGCGAATCCTCTCGTCGTTCCCAAAAACATTTGGCTGAGTGGTGTTTTAAAGCACATGCAAAAAGGCCAACTTCTTAGAGCCTTCATGAAAATCTTGACAAAACAGCGTCAGACTAAGTATCCCTTACTCATCTTTTTTCCAAATATCGCACAAGGTCAGGTATTTACAAAGATTTTAAAAACGTATTTGCCACACGAAAATATCGCTTTTGTGTCCAGTCAGACGGAAAACCGTTTGGAAATCGTCAATCAATTTAGGCAGCAAGAGTTATCGATTTTAGTGACAACAACGATTTTGGAGCGAGGGGTGACCTTTCCTTGTGTGGACGTTTTTGTTATGCTAGCCCACCATCGCCTATACACCAAAAGTGCCCTCGTGCAAATTTCTGGGCGTGTCGGTCGTGCCAAGGAGCGTCCGACAGGCGCACTATTATTTTTACATGAAGGCATTACGAAACCAATGACTAAGGCAATTGCTGAAATTAAAGAAATGAATAAAAGAGGTGGTTTTTAGTGGAATGTTTGCTATGCCGTCAGGTATTTTCAGAAACAGAACGGTTTTTAAACATTATCTTAATGGCAAAAGACAGTGACGGTGTCTGTTCGACTTGCCAAAATAGCTTTGAAAAAATTGGGGATTCACATTGCCCAACCTGTTTTCGAAAAGGTGAGATAAGGACCTGCTTAGATTGTCATGAGTGGAAAAAATAAGACCATCAGGTTCAACACGAAGCCCTTTTTACCTATAATGCATTTATGAAAGACTATTTTTCCAAATACAAGTTTCAAGGAGATATGTTACTAAGTCAAGTTTTAGCTAAACCAATTAAAAATCATCTGAAATACTACAAAGATTACACCTTAGTGCCAGTTCCTCTTAGCCCAGAGCGGCTAAGAGACAGGCAATTTAACCAAGTTACCGCCTTTTTAGATAGTGCCGGACTGTCTTATCAAGATATTTTAGAAAAGACAGATGTTCAAAAACAGTCAGATAAAAACAGACATGAGCGTCTAAAAAGTCAAAATCCTTTTACCATAAAAAGCCAAAAATCATTGCCAGAGCGAGTCCTCATTGTTGATGATATTTACACAACAGGCGCAACTCTCAAAGGCATTTACGATTTATTGCATCAGGCAGGCGTTAAAAATGTAAAAAGTTTTAGTATTGCACGGTAAACACTTGCAAATTTTCATGAAAGCAGTATAATAGAGTTATAAAAAGAAAGCGCTTTTTTAAAGCAAGAAAGAGGTGGCCTATGATTAAATATAGTATTCGTGGAGAGAACATTGAAGTAACTGACTCTATCCGTAACTATGTCGAATCAAAGCTCGGAAAAATTGAGAAATATTTTTATGCCGAACAAACTTTGGACGCGCGTGTAAACCTCAAAGTTTACCGTGAAAAAACTGCAAAAGTTGAAGTGACCATCTTAGTCGATTCTATTATGCTAAGAGCAGAAGATGTTTCACAAGATATGTACGGCTCTATTGACTTGGTAACAGACAAAATTGAACGTCAAATTCGTAAAAACAAAACTAAAATTGCGAAAAAACACCGTGAAAAATTGCCAACAAGTTATATTTTCACAAGCGAATTTGAAGCTGAAACTGTCGAAGAAGAACCAGCAGCAAAAGTGGTTCGTACAAAACATGTTAGCTTGAAGCCTATGGATATTGATGAAGCGCTTCTTCAAATGGACCTTTTAGGACATGACTTCTTCATTTACACTGACGCAGAAGATGCAACAACAAACGTTCTTTACCGTCGTGAAGATGGACAAGTTGGACTAATCGAAGCAAAATAATGAATTAGAAAATACTCTCAAGTTCATGCCTTCCTTAGAACTTGGGAGTATTTTTTATTTTAAAAAAGTGTTGACAAAGGAAAAGGTATTTAGTATACTGAATAAGCTGTCAACGAGGGACGGTTGATAACTTAAAGGTTTTGAAAAAACTTTAAAAAAGTTATT